>JAHWJV010000141.1 GCA_019348265.1 Gemmatimonadota bacterium | reverse complement strand
CCCGCCTCCATGCTGTGGTTCCGCCCCTCGCTCCGACCGAGCTGCACAATAGCGTGTCGCGCCCGCTTCTTCTAGATTCCGCCGCTCGACATCGCCGAATTCACCCTCTCTCGACGCATTCGTGAAGGCTCTCACCTCGGTCGTCGCCACGCTGGCACTCGTGCTGATCGCGTTCATCGGGTTCTCGTTTTACCAGGACCTGCGCCCGGTCCAGTTCCACGGCACGGCTTACGACCCGCCCGAAATGGCACCGGAGTTCTTCCTCGTGGAGCACACCGGCCGAACGCTCCGCCTCAGCGATCTCCGCGGTCGACCGGTGCTCGTATTCTTCGGTTATACCAGGTGCCCCGACGTGTGCCCGCTGACGCTCACCGCGCTGCGCCAGGCGCTGGACGAGCTCGGCGCCGGGCCCGACGACGTGCGAGTCGCCATGATCACCGTCGACCAGGTCAACGATACGATGGAGGCGCTCGCGCGGTACGTCGCCAACTTCGGACCAGGCGTCAGCGGCCTGACCGGTTCGCCAGACGCGCTCAACGCCCTCTACGGCGCTTACGGCGTGCACGCGACATCGCTCGACGGCCACCAGTCCGAGATGGTGATGCACACGCCAGTGGTCTTCGGCATCGACAGCACCGGGAAGTTGCGCGTCCTGCTCCACCCCACCGACCTGAACTCGGGGCTGAAGGACGATCTGCGCACGCTGCTTCGCCTGTAGCGCATCACTGATCGATAAACGAAAGGGACGCGAGCTCTCGCGTCCCTTTCCATTCCCCGCCGACGCCGCTGCCCCGTCGGGTTACGCTCGCCCGTTACACGCGATGCAGCTTGGTCGGATACGCGCCGCCCGCGTTCCACTGACAGACGTACAGGTTCTTGTCGTCGTCGACGCAGACGTCGTGGCAGTGCTTGAAAATCGGGAGCGCCTGTACCATCAGCTGAAGCTCCCCTGCCTCGTAGACGGGCGCGGTCCCGGCCGGATTGGACACGACCCGATTGGCGCGGTCGAGGATCGTCACGAAGCCTGAGTCGGGAGTCTGGTTCAGATACCGCAGCCGCGACCAGCAGACCCCCGCGTAGAGGTTCTCGCCGTCGATCACCGGCCGGCACACGAACGCCCCCGGGAGGAACACGGTCTCGAGGTATTCTCCTGCGAGCGTGAAATATTTGAAGCTGTTGTGCTGGCGTGAGGTGACCACCAGCCGCGGCGTCCCGGCTCGGCGCGTGTCGATGGCCACGCCGTGCGGCTCCATCAGCTGATGGTCCTCGCTCCCCCGGCCTCCGAACTTGTCGATGTACTTGCCGTCAGGCGTGTACCGCAGGATGTGGTAGGAGCCGTACCCGTCGGCGACATAGATCGTACCGTCCGGCCCGATCGCCGTCTCGGTCGGTCGGAAATTGGCGGTCGGCTCGTACCCGCCCACCTTCCTGGGGTCCTCGAGGGTCAGCAGCAGCCTTCCATCCAGCGTACGCTTGTCGACCCTGCCCGCCGGGGGATCGGTGATGAAGAGAAATTCCTCGCCCCCGGCGTTCCAGAGCGTCAGTCCATGCCCGTTCGGGTATTCATGGCCCCACGCTTCGAGGAGAGCTCCGCTCTTGTCGTAGATGATGATGTTGTTGCGGGGCTCATCGGTGATCATGATGAGCCGGCCCCGGCGGTCCATCACCATCTCGTGGCAGTTCTTGACCGGATGCGTCGCGGGGTTCAGATCGGCCCAGCCCCGCTCCACGCGATAGCGGAAATCGCCGTGCCCGATGATCTCCTCGCCGAGCCGCGGTCTACGGCTGATGATGTGGAACGGGCGACTCGCGGAGGCCATGGCGGGCGCGACCGCCCCCGCGCCCGCGGCCGCGGCGATCCGAAGGAACTGCCGGCGCGTTGTACCCATCGATGATCTCCTCGCGAGTAGCTCTCGCCTGGTAGAGGTATCCAGCCCGCGTTCCCGTAGCTCTGAACTCCCGCGCACGCGCCCACACCCTCAGACGAACAGGTCCAGCACCGCTTCGCCCTTCCCGTCGGGCGTGGTGTAGAAGGGGCGGCCCTCCACCTCGTAGTGCGTCTCGCGCTGGATACCGAGCGCATGGTAGATGGTCTGATGGACCTGGTCGATGACGACGTGGTCCCCCACCGTCTCGCACGGCCGCTCGTCCGCCGTCTTCCCGTAGACCAGGCCCTTCTTGATCCCGCCGCCGAACATCAGCATCGAGCCGCCGTCGGTGAAGTGCCGATGCATCCCGTAGTGCTTGATGTCCTCGATCACGTCCGGCACCTCGGACTGCTCCTGCACCGTCTCACCCGGCCGCCCTTCGACGATCATGTCGCGGCTGAACTCGCTCGCCAGGACGACCAGTGTCCGGTCCAGCCGCCCGGACTTCTCGAGATCGCGTACGAGCTGCGCGATCGGCCGGTCGATCATCTGCTTCATCCCCACCATCCGCGTGTGTCCGTTCTCGTGCGTGTCGAACCCGACGAACGGCTCGTACTCCGCCGTCACGCTGACGAACCGGGTGCCCGCCTCCACGAGCCGCCTCGCCAGCAGACATCCGAGGCCGAAGCGGCCGGTGTCGTACGCGGCGTAGCTCTCCTTGGGCTCCAGGCTGAGGTCGAATGCCGCGGCCTCGGGCGACTTCAAAAGACCGTACGCCCGTTCCATGGAGCGAACCAGCGACTCCTGCTGGTAATCGCTGCCACGCTCGCCGAGTGGGCTGTGCTCGACGAGCTCACGATAGAGCTGGTTCCTGCGCTCGAACCGCTCGATGGTCATCCCGGCTGGCGGGCGCACGCTCTCCAGGCCCGACGACGGGTCGCGGATCAGGAACGGGCCATATTCGCTCCCGAGGAATCCAGCCGTATGGAACGCCTTCAGCTCCTCCGCCTCGCCGACCTCGAAGCGCTGTCCGATGCTGATGAAGGGCGGGACGACCGGGTTGAGCGGACCCAGCTCACGAGCGATCCAGGCGCCCAGGTGCGGAGCCTGGACCGTCTGCGGAGGCCGGTACGCGGTGTGCCAGTGATACTGGTGACGCGTGTGTAGGATGAACCCCATGTCCGCCGCCCGGTACGAGCGGATCACCGCCCCCCGATCCATCACGGAGCCGATCTCCCCGAGCCCCTCCGAGAACGAGAGCCCGTCCACCGCCGTCGGGACCGCGGGGAAGGTGCTGAGGACGCGCTTCGGATCGAGCCCCTTCTCGAACGGCGTATAACGCTTCGGGTCGAACGTCTCGGTGTGAGCCATCCCGCCCGCCATCCAGAGCAGGATGACGGTATCCGCGGTCGAGTTCATCTCGACCGGGCGCTGGCACCCGGCGAGAAAGGTCGTAGCGGGCAGCGAGGTCGCCATCGCCGCCATGGTGGCCGCGGACGATTTCCGCAGGAACTCCCGCCGGTCCATGCTTTGAGCCACGCTCCCTCCTTCTTCGTATCGGTTCCCGTGTGAGGCGTTCATCCGCGTATCAATGGATCAGCTCGAACTCGGGCTGCATCACTACGGCCCAGAGCAGGTCCTGAACCGCCTCACGCGTGGGAGCCGCACCGAGGGCGCGGGTGGCGGCGCGCGCCTCTCGACCCGTCGGCGGGCGGCCGAACGCGGTGAGGTAGATCTGGTTAACCATCTCACGCGGCGCGCGCGGGTAGCGGCTGAGCCAGCGGTCGGCGCCGCGGGCGAGGGTCGTCGTCAGCAGCTCGCCGTTGGTCACCTCCAGCGCCTGGATCAGCGTCGGCTCCGACTCGCGCTTGCTGGTGACGATCTCGCGCGCGGGGAGTCCCATCGCCGTCAGGAAAGGGTCCTTCTGCACCAGCGACGCCCGCGCGAACCGGAGCCGTTCGGTGGCGGGGTCGTGGGTGAAGGCGATCAGCTGTCCCCAGTTCAACGGCCGCGAGTTCACGCCCGTCGCGACGTTGCTGCCGAAGCCGCGGACGTCCACCCAGGCGCTGTCCTCGAACGCGAGCGTCGCCCAGCCCAGCGGCGGTACCGCACTCGTGACCTTCCAGGGGTGGCCGGGCGCGGCGGCTCGCGTGCCGGGCTTCGGCTTCGCGCTGCTCTCGGCTCGCGACCTCACTTCGAGCGAGTCGCCGTCGGTGAAGTTGATCCGCAGGTTCAGCAACACGCCCGCGGGCTTGGGTGCCGCGCCGGTGCCTCCGCCACGGGCCTGCAGAGCCAGCAGGTTGGCACCGCTCCTCAGACGGTCCTTCACGTCGATGCGCTGGACCTGGCGCCAGTCGGCGCCGCCTCCGGCCGGCGCTCCGTTCACGTACAGCCTGAACGCCTCGTCCACCGAGACCAGCAGGTTCGCATCCTTGACCTGCTTACCCGGCGGGAGGTCGAACCGGTGCCGGAAGTAGTACGTCCCCGCCGGCGCGACCACCTTCTGTCCGTCCTTCTCGCCGCCGAACCAGATCCAGGTCGCTTCCGCGATCCGACTGCCGAACGGATCGAACACCACGGACTCGTACATCGGAACGGCGAGCTGACCGACGGCGTCCGCGAACTGCTCCGCCGTCAGCCGCTTCACCAGCGGACCTGTGAAGACGAAGTCGTCGGTCGCGCGTGCCTGCTCCTCCGTCAGCGTGGCCGCGGGAAGCTGATAGGTGCGCGAGTGGAGAATCGACGAGAGCAGGTACTTCAGGTCCGATCCGTGATCGACCAGGTCCGCCGCGAGCCAGTCCAGCAGCTCCTGGTTCCACGGCGCCTCGTCCATCGCGTCCTGCGGCTCGACCAGCCCCCTGCCCATCGTCCGTGCCCAGAACCGGTTGGCGATGGTCCGGTAGAGGCGTCCGTTTCGCCGGTCCACCAGGATGTCGGCCAGCTTCGCCATGCGCGCGAGCTTGTCCAGCGTCGGGTCGATGGTACCCAGCTCCGGGTACAGGAAGCCGGGCTCGGCGATGTCCCCGGTCGGCACGTCGCACCGCTCGATCTCCAGCGGCGCGTCCGCGAAGATCGCGGCGAAGGAGTACGCCTGCTTCAGCGTCACATTGCTCACGAAGCTGTTGTGGCATGAAGCGCACTTCAGGTTCGTGCCGAGCAGCGCCTGCGAGATGTTCTGCGCCGCCTGCATCTGAGTGGTCTGGCTGGCGTTGACCACCCCGCGCCACTCGATCCCGCGGACGAACCCCTCGGACTCCTTGCTCGGCGGGTTGACCAGCTCGCGAACCACCTGCTCATACGGCTTGTTGTCGCGGACCGACGCGTAGAGCCAGGCGGTGATCTGGCTCCGCCCGCCCGTGATGAAGCCCGGCCCCGAGTAGGCGTTGCGCAGGAGGTCGTTCCAGAAGCTCAGCCAGTGCTGGGCATAATCGTCATCCCGCTCCAGCAGCGTGTCGATCAGCCTGTCCCGCTTGTCCGGTGACCGGTCGGCGACGAAATCCGCCACTTCCTCCGGCTCGGGCAAGAGTCCGATCACGTCCATGTACACCCGCCGCATGAACGTCACGTCGTCTACGGCGCGCGGCCAGCGGATCCCGTGCTCCTCGAAGTACGCGTCCGTGAAGCGGTCGATGGGATGCTCGAGGCCCGGCTTCGCCGGCGGTGGCGTCGGCTTGGCGAGCGCGAGCTGTGCCTCGGGGAAGGTCCGGATCTGCGCGTCGGGCCAGGGAGCACCCTCCAGGATCCACATGCGAATCAGGGCGATCTCCTCCCTCAACAGCATGCGCCCCTTCTGCGGCATCACGCTGTCGTGCCCGGCCGGAAGGAGCAGACGCCTCAGGAGCTCGCTGTCCTCCGGGTTCCCGGGGTTGATCACGGGCCCATCGTCGCCGCCCTCCATCGCCGCGTCCTTGCTGTCCAGCGCGAGCCCGCCCTCCGACTTATCGGAGTCGTGGCATTGATAGCAGCTGCGAGCGAAGATGCGGCGGACCTCCGCTCCCAGCTGGTTCATCTGTGGCTCCGCGAGCGGCCCCATCTCCTTGTGCTGGGCCAGCGTCACCAGCAGCGCGGCAAACTGCTCGCCCGACGGCGGCGGCTCGTAGTTCCAGGGGAGGAGCGCCGCCACGTAGTCCTCGCCGTGCGTGAGGCTGGCTCCGAGATGGCCCGCTACCGTCAGCGCCAGCACCGACGTCGCGAGGGCCGTGCGGTAGAGGTACAGATCTCTCGCGCGGCCCGTCCTGCGAGACCAGTGAGCCAGCCCGGCGCCAATGATGGCCAGGACCGCCGTCGCGATGCCGGTCCATTGATGGTACCCGAGCGTCGGGGCAGGGTAGTTTCCGGTGTAGGCGAGCAGGAGACCGAAGAAGACGGCGACCGACGCGCTCGCCGCCCCGATGTTGACCAGCCAGTGAATCGCGGTCCTGAGCTCCGGCCGCTTTCCTCGGACCGTCAACAGCTCGAAGAAGAGGGCGACGATCAGAACGCCGATCGGGAAGTGCACCAGGAGGGGGTGGAGCCGGCCGAATTCGAGAAAGTAGTACGACATCTCCGGAGAGGCTCCAGGTGCGGTTGTTCGGGAGTGCAGCCACGCGCCGGCTGGTCAGCCCGGAGTGGCGACCCGGTGGGGCGCTGACGGAGGGCTGCTGCCGGTGTCATTCATTAGCGGGTGTCTGTAACTCTGCAGCGGGCTCAGCCGCCTGTCAACCGACCGGGTGCTGCCCGCCGTCACGGGTGGGGACCGCGGACACCACCGAGGGGCGAACATCTCGTCGTCCATTGCCTCATGCGGTTCTGCTTTGCACCTCGGGTCTTTCGTGCCGTTGTGGATTGCGCGACGGGTTGCGCCCGAGTCCCGGGCCCTGCGCAACGACCCTCCGATCGCCTGACGGGGCTAGATTGGACATGACGCATCGCCGGCTCACCAAGAAGAGCATGACCTCGATTGGGCCCCGGTTTTTCTGACGTGTGAGCCTGTCATGCCTCCGCTTTCTGATTCAGGCGAATCAATGCCTCCGCCAGTTCCCGTGCGGAGTGAGGAGAGAAAGACGGGGAGTGTGGAAAGAGGAGCGTGAGATCCACGTCTCCGAGACGCTCGTGCGCCGCCCGCGTCAGCAGCACGGGCTCCGCCGGGTCCAACTCCGCGACGGCTTGGGCATCGTCGGCGAGGATCACCTGAGTCCGATTGTCGTTCCGGTCCTCTCCGTAGACGGTACGGATCCGCTCGCCGAAGCGCGGATCTACCGCTACCACCGTCAGCCGCCCCGCCTCCAGCCGCCGCCGGATCTCCGCCTCGAACGCCGGATGCGTGGTCAGCATCACCACGGGCGTGCCCAGCCGCTCGGCCGCCCCTTGCACGGCTCGGGCATAGAAGCTCGTGGTAACGATCAGATCGGCATCACCGATCTCGTCCACCAGCCACTTCCCTATGTTTTGCACGTGGAGCGAATCCGGAGAAACCAGATGAACGTCGAAACCAAGTCCCATCCCAGCTCCAAGGTGTACGCCCTCGCCGCATCTTCGACGGATTCGACCAGGGCGCAGCGGGCCCGCTCGGCGCTGGTGCAGCGGCGAACGAACTCGGGGAGCTCGGGGATCCGGATCATCCGCCTCCACGACTCTACGATCACCCCCGTCATCCAGCGCATCGTCTCCGGCAGCATCTCCCCGGCGCGCCGTTCCTGCGGCGCGACGTAGACGCCGGAGCGGCCCCGTACCTCCACAAGCCCCTCCGCTTCCAGTTCCCGGTACACCCTGACGACGGTGCGTGGGTCCAATCCGGTCTCACGTGCGGTCTCGCGGACGCCCGCGAGGCGGTCCCCTCCGTGGAGCGTCCCCCGGTGCAGGCCGCCGACCACGCGGTCGCGCAGGAGCTCGGCGAGATCACGTTCAGTCCTCATCCGGTCACCTCCACAGCGTAGGTCCGGGACTCCCTGGATCCGGTAAGGGGCCCCAATCCGCATTCCTTCGCTTCGGACGTCAGCTTGGTGATCGCGAGCCACAACGCCCCACACGGTGAGACGATGCATCAGTTCGACCGGAACCGTGAGAACTGATGCAAGAATTTGCATCAGTTTCGGAACGCAATTTGCGGCTAGGCGCGGAACCGTTGTCTTCCCCCCGGTTCGACGGCTCCGCCCTGAAGCTTTAGGTCGCGAGCCCTCCTGCCTGCCGAGAAGACGTGAAGCCGCGCGTCCAGCTCAGGAGGAACGAAGATGAAACGCACGGAAACCCGTCCGGGAGCGCTGCCGGCAACGCTCCTGCTCGCTCTCACTCTCGCGGCGGGGTGCGTGCCGCCGCCGCCGCTGCTTCCGACCGGAGAGCTCCTAGCGGCACCCGAGGGTCCGAAGCCGACGCCGCCCGCACCTCCAACTCCGCCGCCCGCGGAAGCCGAGCGGATGGGTCCCGTTCCGTACAGCGGCGCCCTCCCGCCGGGCGACCCGGTGCAGCAACACCCACCGCAGCGGCCGCTCACGCCGGAGCTG
>JAHWJV010000140.1 GCA_019348265.1 Gemmatimonadota bacterium | reverse complement strand
ACTCCGGGGAACAGCTCCGCCAGCGAGGCGAGTACGGCGGGCTCCTGCCCCGTGTCCAGCGCCCACTCCCAGTCCTTGAGCCGCTCGCAGAGGTCCAGCTCCGCGCCGCCGCTGGTCTCCACCAGGTGCACCTTGGAGATCGGGGTGGGCCGGGTCTCCTCGTCGGGGGCCACCAGCTCCTCGTGGAGCCGCTCCCCCGGGCGGAGCCCCGTGAAGACGATCTGCTGCCCGGGAGTCACCGCGGCGCCCGCCAGGCGCAGGAGGTTGCGCGCCAGGTCCACGATCCGCACCGGCTCGCCCATCTCCAGCATGGCGATGTGCCCGCGCAGCTCGGCGAGGAGAGAGGCCTGCAGGATGAGCTGCACCGCCTCGGGGATGGTCATGAAGTAGCGGGTCGCCTCCGGATGCGTGACGGTGAGAGGTTTCCCGGCCTTGAGCTGCCGCTTGAAGATGGGGATCACGCTTCCGTTGCTCCCCAGCACGTTCCCGAAGCGCACCGCGGCGTACACGGTCTCCGGGTAGCTGCCCTGTAGCTCGAGGACCGCCATCTCCGCCAGGCGCTTCGTGGCGCCCATCACGCTCACCGGGAGCACCGCCTTGTCGGTGCTCACCAGCACGAACTTCTCCGCGCCGTGCCGCCCCGCCGCATCCGCTACGCGCCAGGTGCCGATGACGTTGTTGCGCACCGCCTCGCGGGCGTTCATCTGCATCATCGGAACGTGCTTGTACGCGGCGGCGTGGAACACCCGCTCGGGAACGTACTCGCGGAAGACGCGCTCCACCGCCCCGCCGTCCACGATGTCGCCGACCACGGGGATCAGGTGCAGATCGGGGTGGCGCTCGCGAAGCTCCAGCTCCAGATAGAAGAGGCTGGTCTCCGCGTGGTCGAAGAGCACCAGCGTCCGCGGAGCGTACAGCGCCACCTGGCGCGCGAGCTCGGAGCCGATGGAGCCCGCGGCTCCCGTGATGAGCACCGAGCGCGCCCCCAGGTCGGACGCGAGCTCCGGGAGCTCCAGCTGGATGGGATCGCGGCCGAGGAGGTCCTCGATGCTTACCTCGCGCAGCTGTCCCACGCCCACGCGCCCGCCCAGCACCTCCCGGATGCCGGGGAGCACCCGCACCGGGAGACCCGCCGCCTCGCACTGCTCCATGAGACGGCGGAGCTGCGCCGGAGTGGCGGAGGGGACCGCGATGACGATCATCTCCGCCCGCTTCACCCGGGCAATCGGCGCCAGGTCGGAGGGCGCGCCGATCACCTCGATGCCGTGCAGGTACGTCCCCCACTTGAAGGGATCGTCATCCACGAACCCCACCGGCCAATACCCCGTCGCGCGGTGCCGCATCTCGTGCGCGAGGGCGACCCCCGCCTCCCCCGCGCCCACGATCAACACCCGCTTCGCAGACCCGTGGACCCCGGAGATGCGATAGCGCCAATACCCCAGACCCGCCCGATAACCGATCCAGAGACCGGCCGTAAGGAGCGCGGTGAAGACCCCCTCCAGGAGGAAGACCGAGACGGGGACCCGGAACTCGTGCGGGAAGGCGTAAAGCATGACGCCGAAGGCGGTGCTCCCCGCAGCCACCGAGGCCGCCAACCGCAGCACGTCGTGCGTACCCACGAACCGCCAGCGTCCGGCACTCAGCCGGAAGGCCGCGCTGGCGCCTGTCCGGATCAGGAACAGGAGAGGGATGGTGCCGACGAACGCCCGCACATACTCAGCAGGGACCTGGAGCTCGAACCGGATGAGGAAGGCGAGCGCGAACGCCACGACGCTGATGGACCCGTATAGCACCAGGGTGAGGGCCCGGCGGTATGGATACAGTCGCTGATAGACGCGGACGGCGGCGTGCTTCATGGAACAGGAAGCTCTCTGTGAAACGAACGGCTTCGCGGGCGGGGTCGTGAACTGCCACGCCGCCATGCAGAACTCGGAGGGAGCTACGGATGCTGGAAGAACGGACGGTCCGGCTGTATGACCGGTGAACGAACAGCAACAACACTAACTAAATGCAGCGCAACGGGCAAGGTGCGGGGGGGCGAATTTCCGTGCTAGCCGAGCGGCACCGCCACCCTACCCGCCTCACCTCACCACGAACCCGGCGGGCGACGTGGGGAGCTGCCTCTCGCCGGTCTCGCACGCCCGGATCCATTCGCGGATCCCGCACGCGGAGGGCGGTTTCCGCAGCCGCCGCTTGAGCCTGCGCAAGCGGACGTCGACGGCGGAGGGCACCGCCAGCCGCAGTACACCGGGCAGCAGGGACAGCCAATCACGCATCGTGATCTCCCGCCGTCGCCGCATCCCGCGCCTGCGCGTCCGCAGGTCCTCCGTACGGCGGAGGCGGCTGACCCGCCGCTCCCTACCCCAGTCCATACGTATCAGCACCAGTGGATCCGGGAGAATGTGAGCCGTGCCATCACGAAGCAGGCGCCAGAACAGGTCCGAATCCTCGGACGACGTCGTCACGGGATCGTACAACCCGGCCCGGACGGCCGCTTCCTTGCGGAACATCACGGACGAATGGATGAACGGGTTACAGCGCCGCATCCCGGCGAGGATCGCGTCGTTGTCCGCCGGTGGTGGCGAGTATGGGGAGAGAATTCCGGTCTGCGCGTCCATCTCGTATCCCCATCCGCCGAGGAGCGTCACGTCGGGACTCCTCTCCAGGAAGGTCGCTTGCAGCTCCAAACGCTCCGGGAGTGCGAGGTCGTCCGCATCGAGCACCGCGATCAGCTCCGCACAGGATGCCTGAATGGCCCGGTTCCGTGAGCAGGATCGTTCACGGCGCCGCGCGTTGCGAATCACCCGCAGCCGAGAGTCCTCGGCGGCCAGCGCGCGCAGCACCTCGTGCGTGTCATCCGTCGAGCAATCGTCGACGACTATGAGCTCGAGGTCCACCAGCGTCTGCCAGAGGATGCTCCGCACCGCTGCGGCGACCGTCCGCTCCGCGTTGTACGCGGCCATGATCACGCTCACCCGCGGTGGAGCTTCGCTGTCGTCAGTGGTGGTACCTCTCCGCGAGTCCCTCATGGCCCCCCCCGCAGTCGGCGAGCTATTCCCCGGCCCGCCGCCAGCCAATCCGCCAGCGGCGAAGGGGCATGATGGATCGCGACCGCAGCCCACGGGGCGAGCCAGTACGGATCTAGAGCGCGAGCCGTCCGGTGGTGCTCCAGGGCGCGCCGCGGCACACCCGCACCGTCGTACGCGCGCGCCAGTCGATAATGCGCGCGCGCCAGGCTCCTCTCGTACAAAGGCGCCAGGGTGGGATAGCGATCGCAAAGGACCTGCAGCAAGGCGACCTCGTTCGCGAAGAATCTCTCCGGATCCGAATAGTTGCGACCGGTAAGGTAGTGGACCGCGCTGTAGCGGCCGGCCTCATGCGGAGGATCGGCGCAGCGGAACGACAGCCCTTCAGCTGCCAGGCGGAGGACGAACTCGTAGTCGTCGGAGCCACCCGTGAGCGTCTCGTCCAGAGCACCGTAGCGCTCGAAAACGCTGCGGTGCACCAGGAGAGTGATGAAGGGAACGACATTGCCGCGGAGCATCAACTCCCCCGCGGTGCCGCGGCTGCCGTCCCCGATCCGCGCGATGGCGGCGGCCGACGGGAACAGCCGTCCCCCCTCCAGCGCCGCCTCGGGGGCGACCAGGCAGCGCCCGAAGACGAGCGTTCGCTCCGGGTCCGCTTCCCCCTGGAGGCAGTGCCATTGGCGCTCGAGCTTGTCCGGGGTCCATTCGTCATCCTGGTCGAGGAAGGCGATCCATTCGCTGCTCGCCGCCTTGACGCCGCTGTTGCGGGCGGCGGGGATGCCCCGATTCCGGGGATGCCGCACTACGCGGACAGGCGTTGCTACGTTCTCGGCACGCACATCGACCCGCAGCGGCTCGGGTGAGCCGTCGTCCACCAGCACGATCTCGCGTGGCTGCAGCGTCTGGCGCTCGATCGAGCGTAGCGCCCGCTCGAGCCACGCCTGCCCCTGGTAGAATGGGACCACGACGGAGATGGAAGCATCCCGCCGGGCCGATGCCGCGAAAGAGGACCCTGGCATCGCGCTATCCCCGCGCAGCCCAACCGTAGAGTTTGCCGCGCAGGGCTCGCCAGTGGACCCGCGCCTTCGCGGGTCTGCCGGTGGAGAGCCCGATCAGGGTTCCCGCCAGCGAGCGGCAGAGATGATACCCCATGAACCACGCTGGATAGCCGTGCTTGCGACAGACCCGTCCGAACCCGGCGGCATAGCTGAAGGCACGTTGTAGGGCACGCTCGTCGCCGTGCCGCGGGTGCATCACGGTCAGCTCGGGGACGTAGGCGAGCCGAAATCCCCGGTGCAGCGCGCGGATCGGATAGTCGATATCCTCTCCAGCCCCCCACGGGGACTGCGCCCCCAACCCCAGGCTCTCATCGAAGTCACCGACCGCCGCGACCACCTCGCGCCGGAAGAACATCGTGTACGAGATCGTACGCCCGAAAACGTTCAGCGGTGTGACCGGAGCCGGCTCGCGGCGGTAGCTCAGCAGGGTCGCTCCATCCTCCCCGATCGGCCGTACTACGATGCCGTGCGTCCGCGGGTGGTGCTCGAAGTACACCGCGGCGCCCTCCAGAAGATCGGCGGAATAGAGACAATCGTCGTCCGGAAAGGCCACGACATCTCCCGTCGCGTGCCGAAGCGCGACGTTCCGCGCGCGAGACAGACCGGGTCTGGATCGGATGTGCCGGATCGGAAATCTCTCACGATAGGGAGCCAGAACGGGGAGCAGACGCTCATCCTCGTTCTGGTCGACGACGACCAGGTCGAAGCTGCGAGCCGTTTGGGCATCCAGCGCAGCCAGGAAGTGCTCGAGCTCCTCCGTGCGTGCACGGGTCGCCAGGATCAGGGAGAAGTGCATCGTTTCCAGCCCGAGAGCGCGTGTGCCATCACAAGGCCGATGCGACGCGATCACGCAACCCTACGAGACGCATACGCAGCACAGCACGATCTTCCGGTATCAGAATATGGAACCAGGCGGCAACTCCGTAGAGCGCGAGACCCGTTCCGAGCAGGGCGACCCTGCTGGCGAGGTCGGGCGGAAGGACGGGAGAGACGGCGCCCAGCAGAACCGAAGTCAGTATGAACCCGAGATAAGGGCGCAGCGGAACGTGGCCCGGGAAGAGCCGCAGCGCCAGAACGAACATCACGACCGCGTCGATGGTGGCGCGAATCATCCAGGCCAGGGCGGCGCCCTCGATTCCGCGGGTGCTCACGAGCCACCACAGCGTCAGCACGTACAGCGGTGCTTCCGCCAGATGCACCTTGCCCGGGATGTCCGAGCGTCCAGCTCCCTGGATGACTGCGACCGGCACCCAGGCCAGCGCGTTGATGAGGACACCCACGGCCAGCCACTGCAGCACCCGCGTACTCTCCTGCGCGAAGGTCGGACCCACCCAGAGGTCGAGCCCCTCACGGCCCAGAACGACCAGGACGAGCACGACCGGGAAGAGGATGCTGCCCAGCAGGCGGATCGCGCGGTCGAACAGGCGCGCTGCTCGCGCACGATCGTGTGCGAAGCTGCTCGCGAAGGCGGGGAACAGGACCCCGAGGAGGGCGCTGGGGACGAGCAGGAGGCGGATCACGACCTCGTAAGGCGTCACGTAATACGCCACCGCGGCCACCGACAGCAGGCCACCGACCAGGAAGCGGTCGAGATAGACCATGATCGGGCTGAGGATGTTGCTGACGGTCAGCCAGGCACCGAACCTCAGGAGCGGACGCACCGCGGCACGACGTACCACGATCCCCTCCCACAGCGCCGGCGTAGTCCGGAAACACAGCACGGCGTGCGCAAGCCATTCAGCGATCCGCCCCAGTACCAGGAGGACGACAGCGGGAACCAGGCTGGTAGTGAAGGGCAGGATTAGGACCGGGCCCACATAGGTGAAGACGCCCATGCCCAGACGAGCGCCGCTGGTGAGGTCGAACCGCTGGTGGGCCTCCAGGATGCCGCGCAACCCGGCGGTGGAGACGGCGAAGGGGACCGCGAGCGCCACCCAGCGGAACGCGTACACGCTCTCGAGCCGCAGCTCCGCCGGCACGTTCAGCACGTGGTCCACCAGCCAGGGCGCAGCCGCGAGCAGGCATACCGCTCCCACCCCGCCGAGTCCGCCCATCAGCAGCAGCGCGGTCCAGACCACACTCCCCAGATCGTCCACCGCTCCCCGGCCCAACCGCTCGGAAACCACCTGCACGAGCGCACGACCGAGCCCCAGGTCGAAGAGGCTGAAGTAGCCAATGCCCATCCACACCAGGGTGAGCACGGCAAAGCGCGGGGTCCCCAGCCCCTCGATCAGGAGAGGGACGGTGACGAGCGCCACCAGCAGGGGAGCCACGTACCCCAGCAGGTTGAAGATCGCGTTGCGAGCGAGCAGCCGGCCGCCGGTGAGCGGGGTGCGGGAATCGGGCAGGGAGAGAAGATCCCGCTTCAGATGCGCGCCCGGAGCCCGAGCTCGGTCGTGAGATTGAAGGCATCGCCCTGGTAATGGCGGTTCAGCTCCCAGCTCCCTCGCACGCCCAGCGTTGCGTCGAGCCCCGCGCGGAAGAGGAGAGCTTCCGCTCCGAGGGAATGGATCACGTCCACTCGGGGGTCGAGCGCGGATCGGCCTCCGCGCACCCGGGTGCGGGTCCAGTCCAGGTGCCAGCGTCCGCCACGGGAGTGGCTTTCCAGGGCTACGATGCTCCCGCCGCCGCCGTAGACCGCGGGAGAGCCCAGGATCTGCCCGCGCACCGTGTGTCCCTGGTACGTCCCGCCGGGGTGGACGTAAAAAGGCCCTTGCGGTCGCACCTCCCGCAGGTGCGAGACCTGTGATTCGACCACCTCGGCTCGGAGCGACAGCAGCTCGCCGCCCCGGACCCACGCCTTCCGTCCCCCCAGCAGGTACGCCGAGATGTGGTCCGGCTGCAGGAGGAAGTCGCGCACGTCCCAGCTGTGGTCCTCGCGCCCGTACTCCCCGTACAGCTCGAAACCGCCCCTCGGCAGCACCCAGCGGAAGTGGAGGGCGGCGAGCTGGTTCGCAGTGTCCGAAGTTTTGTCTTCGCCAACGCCGGATTTCTTCAGCTTCTCCTTGAGGAACGGCTGCAGTGGCTGGAGAAAATCCGAGGCTCCCAGTCCGTCGGCGGGCCAGTGGTTGTGGAAGAAACGAGAGGCGCCCACTTCCAGGCCGTCCAGCCCATGCGGGAGAAACGTCAGCACCCACCCCGTCATGAACCGGCGGCTGCCGGGTCCCGTCACGCGCGAGTAGTCCGATTGTGCCAGATCGCCCCACACCAGGCGTCCGTGGAGGCGGCCGATCCCCACCGGCAGCGGACCGGAGCTCCCCAGGAAGGCGTGGGGGAACCCCGCCGCATTGGCACCCAGGATCATCGGCAGGTCGGCGGCGGGCCCCCAGACCTGGTTGGCCGACGACACCCCGGCGGCCACCCCGAAGGCGTCGAGCCGGAGCGTGCTCTGCCCGGGGTCGACGCGCGCGTATGCCCCGTCGCCGAAGCGCTGCGGCAGATCGATGAAGACGGGATGGTCAGGATCGGCAAACCGTAGATCGCCGGTCTGCCTGTTGGGCATCAGCTCGAAGGCGCGGTTCTCCGCCCAGAAAACCAGCGGCTCCAGGCGGAGCGAGAGGGGCCCGGCGCGCAGCGCGGTTCCCGCGGTGAGCACCCCGGTGACTCCCCGGCCCGCCCACACCGCCCCGTCGTTGGCGCCACCGGACGGAAACGACGAGTTGTAGATGGCGCGGACGCTGGGGCGGATGAAGCGGAGCGCGGGTGTGGACGTGCTATCGGCGGGCACTCCGAAGCGCGCGCCCCAGGGGTGCGCGGTGTCCCCGGGGACCAGCCGGTCGATCTCAGCGGGCGAAAAGGAGCGGAGCGACCAGGGATACAGCGGAGAGAGCCCCGCTACCTGGAGCGTGCGGAGGTAACGCTCGGCCTCGCTGCCCGCGGTGAGGCCGACCGCGGCGGCCAGGACGGCGAGCCGGGCGCGGATGTCGCCCATCACCTCTTCCTTGGAGCGATCCGACCGCTTGAGATCCAGGTCGATCTCGGAGGAGTGGACGCCCTCCGCGTGCTCGTCGAGTTCGGCGCGGCCGGTGCGCCGCCCGACTGTGATGACCTCCGGAACGTCCTTGATCAGGTTCTCGGCGACGAGGCCAAGGCGGTGGCTCTCGGCGAGCGCGATGCCGGGGTTGTAGCCCAGGCTGATCGTGAGCGTTCCCTCGTTGAAGGGCGGCAGGAAGGTACGCGGGAGGAGCGTCGCTCCGTAGGCTGCGGCCCCGACGCCGAGAAGGATCGTTGTGAACAGGAGACCTCGGTGCGCGAAGGACCAGCGCAGCAGGGC
>JAHWJV010000013.1 GCA_019348265.1 Gemmatimonadota bacterium | reverse complement strand
CGGCCGCGGTGGCGGCGATGCGGCGGCGGGTCTGCTCCTGCTCGCACCGCACCTCGTGCCACGTGACCCGCTCGGTCGTCCACCCCAGTCGCCGCGCGACGCCGTCGCGGCGGCGGTCCTTGGCCGCCATGGCGTCACCGGCGTGGCCCCTCCTGCCGTCGGCCTCGACGGCGAGCCGCAGCTCCTCCTCGCCGAGGTCGAGGCGGGCGATCACGCGGCCGCCGGCGTCGCGCAGCCGCACCTGCGGGACCAGCCCCGGGAGCACGGGCAGCAGGAGCAGCCGGGTCAACGTCTCGTGCGGCGACTCGGCCCGGCCGTCGGCGAGCGCGACCGCGTTGCGCAGCGCGGCGACGTGGCGGCAGCCGCTGAACCTCGCCAGCGCCGCGTCCAGCGCCGTCGGCGTCAGCGTCCCCCGGTGCAGCGCGGCGTCGAGCAGGCTCACGAGCGCCTGGGGCGACAGCACGCCGGCGAGCTCGGGGCCGGAACGCGTCCGCGCGATCAGCCCGCGGGTCACGTAGATGTGACCGCCGGGAAGCGCGAAGGCGTTCACCGCCTCGCTGTTGATGATGTAGAAGCGGTAGTTCAAGCTGGGCCGGCCGCTCACCGCCGCGATGGCGCGACCGAGGCTCGACACGTAGGCGTTGAGCAGAGGGTTGCGAACCAGCGCCAGCTGCTGGTTCACGGTTGCCGCCATCCCATCACCCAGCTCCTGCTCCTGCCCTTCGCTGATGCAGCCGGGAAGGAGAAGGAGAACCAGGAGGAACGTAAGCGGTACGAGCCGTTTCCGGGCCCGTACCGCCGGACGTTTCGAGCTGACTGGATCCTTCAAAGCGGTTGAAGCTCTACTGTCTGGCCGCAGGAAGCTGGCGCAGGCGCTGCTGGAACGTCTGGAAGGCCTGCGTATTGGTTGCGCCCTGCCGCGACGAAGCTGGCAGCGCGTTGATGGCGGTCTGGGTGTTCTGCACGCGCTCTTCCTCGAGGGGGTGGGTGGCGAACCAGGTCTGCACCCCGGTCGGCGCTCTGCGCCGCTCGGCCAGCAGCTTCTGGAACATCGTCACCATGCCCTGCGGGTTGATCCCGGACTGAACCAGGAATCTCACCCCATCGGCGTCCGCCTCGCGCTCCGCGTCTCGGCTGTGCGGCGCGATCACGAACCCCTGCAGCCCGGCGCCGACCGCCGCCTGCTCGACCTGCCCTGGCTGGCGCCCCATCAGGATGTAGGCGAGGTTGGCGCCGAGACCGACGTTCTGCATCCGGGCCATCTGCTCGATCCCGTGGCGCTGCACGACGTGTCCGATCTCGTGCGCGAGCACGCCCGCCACCTCGGACATGTTGCTCGAGCGCTCGATCAGTCCGCGGTTGATGTACACGTGTCCGCCAGGGATCGCGAAGGCGTTCACCTGGTTCGAGTTCACGACGTAGAAGGTATAGCCGATCCCGCGGGGGTCGGCGCGCTGGGCGATGCTATTGCCCAGCTGGTTGATGTAGCTATGTATATTCGCGTTCGTGACGATCGGGACCTGCCGGTTGATCTCCGCGGCGCTCTGCGCGCCGAGCTGCACCTCCTGCTGGGTCGAGACGCTCGCGGCCGAGGCGCAGCCACTGGCCGCGACGGGCAATGCGATCACGACGCTCCAGCGTCGGGCGATACGTTCCATTCCTCTCATCGATCCGCTCCTGCTGCAGCTTGTCAGTGAGACTTCCCGGGTGGCCGGGGAGCAAGACTCGGACCATCTGGGGGCCGTGCTAACAACGGGCGAACAAAGGGAGTTGCGCGCCCTCAACCGGCGCGCGATTCGCGAGCGGGAGGGCCGTTTCATAGCGGAGGGGGTACGGGTGGTGGAGGACCTCGTGGCGTCCCCACTGAGCATCGAATGGGCGGCGACCGCGTCCTCGTTAGAGGACGGCGAGCGGGGGCGGGCACTGCTGGCCCTGCTGGAGCAGCGCGTGGGGCGAGTTCGCCGGCTGAGCGACGAGGAGTTCGCGCGGCACGCGGCCACTGAAAGTCCGCAGGGTGTGCTGGCGGTGGCGGCGATACCGACCTGGGAGCTTTCCGATCTGCTTCGGTCTCAGGTGGAGCCAGCAGTGGTGCTGGTCCTCGATGCCGTGCAGGATCCCGGAAACTTCGGGACGCTCGTGCGGTCGGCCGAGGCGCTCGGGGCTTCGGGAGTGATCGCTCTGCCGGGCACGGTCGACGCGTGGAACGCCAAAGCCATCCGCGCGGCGATGGGCTCGTCCTTCCGCGTGCCGCTGATCGCCACGGGCTGGGGTGAGGCCGCAGACTGGCTGCGCGGCTCCGGGTTCAGGCTGCTGGCCGGGGCGATCGGTGGCGAGCCACTTCGAGGCGGGCTCGGTCGCGCCGCGCTGATCGTGGGAAATGAAGGCGCCGGAGTCTCGCCCCGGGTGCTCGAGGAGGTCGACCAGACGGTCGGCATCCCGCTTCGGGGGCGGGCGGAATCCCTGAACGTAGCCGCGGCGGCGGCGATCCTCCTTTACGAGCTTACCAGATGAGCGGGTCTATTCCTGATTGGCTGCTGTGGACCTACGCGGCTCTAATGGGAGCATGTGTCGGCTCGTTCCTGAACGTATGCGTTTATCGCCTGCCGGAGGGGCTGTCGGTGATTCGCCCGCGCTCTCGCTGTCCGACCTGCGAGACGCCGATCGCCTGGTACGACAACCTGCCGGTGGTCAGCTACTTCCTCCTTCGCGGGCGGTGTCGGAACTGTGGGGCGCGGTTCTCGGTTCAGTACGCGATCGTCGAGCTGGTGACGGCGCTGATCTGGTTGGCGGCGGTGGTGCGCCACGGCCGCGAGGCGGTGGGGGCCGCCGCGGGCTCCTGCTTCGCACTGAGCGCCGACGGCGGCACGTTCGAGCTCCTGGCGAGCGAGGGCTACGACGCCGCGGCGGTCCGCGGGTTCGCGTCGACATCCAGCTTGGTCACCTTCACCTGCCCGGCATATTCGGTCGCGAGCTGCTCCACGATCGGTGCGACCATGCGACACGGCCCACACCACTCAGCCCAGAAATCCACGATCGCGAGCCCGCTGGATCCCTCGACCTCTTCGGTAAAGTCGCCATCGCTGACGTTCAGCACGTTCTCGGACATCCTATCCCTCCTGTTGGAATCCATTGAGGATGAATACCCAGGCATGCAGCCGTACGCGGTCCGACGTCGTGGCGACGGCTCATCGCCAGGGTTTCACCTGTCTCGCATCCCAATCACGCTCGCGCCAGGACGGTTCCCGGGGCACGGCGAACGTCGCAGGTCGTCGACGCGGCGTTCACCCGCGCCGCTCGCGCACTTCGTCGAGATACTTCCGTATCCGCCCCGCATTGGTGCCCACATCGCTGCCGCCGATTCGGGAGAGGGAGCGAACGTCCAGGATGGTGCGGTCCGCCGCCGGAGTAAGACGGATGACGACGTCGTCCTTGAACCCGAACCAGAAGGTCTGGTCGGTCGCTTCGATCCGGCCGTCGGCGGCATTCGCGTCCACGATCTCCCAGCCCATCTCTCGTGCGGCGTCGAGCGCGCGCTCGAAGGCTTGCTCTTTCGGCAGGTCCAGCACCAGCGGGCGAATGTCGGGGTAGCCCTCGCGCTGCTGGGCCGCCACCTCCGGGCCGCCGTACTCGATCGGGTTCGGTGCATCCGCGCGGAGCGGCGCGACCGCGACGAAGAGAGGCGGGTTCTCGACGTCGGTCGTGATGTCGTGGATCGGCGGAACGCTCTGCGCCCGCGTTCGCCACTGCCATGGGATCACGACGAGCACGAGTCCGACGATCAGCCCGACGAGGGCGAGCGGCAATCCGCGCCGCGGAGCACCCGGCCGGACCCGGTAGAGCGCGAGGACGGAGAGAAGCGCGACCGCGACGCCGCCGTACGCCGCCCACCCCAGCAGGGTGAACCCGGTGCGGAAGGTCCACCAACCCCAGCGGCTGCCGAACCCGGCGAATACGCCTACGAGCGCGACCGTGGCGGCGAGGAGGGCAGCCGCGAGTGCGAGGCGGGAGACTCGGCGCGGCCGCTTCTCGAACGTGCCCGCCGGGGTGGTGCTTGCCGGCGACAAAGACCGATCTTCCATGGGGTCGTTCCTCCGTTGCTTGGACGGTAACGTTCAGGGTGAGCCCACAGAGGCGGTGTGGTGACTGAGGCCAGCACCCGTACCTCCGGGGGTCGATACTCCCGGGATCGCATCAATCGCGCTCGCCGAGCGGTGGGCGCCCGCTCGAGGGTGGCTGCCGTTCACAGAACGGCGCATGCCGCCCCAGGAACCAGCGCAGCGGCCGGACCCGCGTCGGAAGGGCGTGAACAACGAGGCGACCGGGGAACCACTCCGCGCCTCGGGAGGTTCGGGATGTGGAGAGCACCGTGACCATGATTCGCGACGCGGAGTCCGATGCAAATCAAGCTACTCAGCGCGCCCTTTCTTGCACTGGCGCTGACCGCCGCCGCTTGTCCGTCCGAATCAGGCCCGTGACGGGCTGGTTGCTGGCGCTCGTGCTGTTCCTGGCGGGCGCCGGTGCGGGCTCCGCGCAAAGACCCGACACCGCGGTTTGGCGCCTCGCCGGGAGCGAAGACTGGAAGACGGACTTCACCCGCCGTTCCGTTCCGCTGCACGAGATCATCTCGGGAGGGCCACCCAGGGACGGCATACCGCCCATCGACCGCCCGAAGTTCGAGACCGCCCGCGCCGCCGGCCGGTGGCTGAAGGATCGCGAGCCGGTGATGGTGGTGAAGCACCAGGGTGCGGCGAGGGCTTATCCGCTGAGCATCCTGATCTGGCACGAGATCGTGAATGACCAGGTGGCGGGCCTCCCCGTCTCGGTGACCTTCTGTCCGCTGTGCAATACCGCGATCGTGTTCGACCGGCGCCTCGACGGGCGCCTGCTCGACTTCGGCACCACCGGGCGGCTGCGCAACTCGGACCTGGTGATGTACGACCGGCAGACGCAAAGCTGGTGGCAGCAGGCCACGGGAGAGGCGATCGTGGGCGCGCTCACCGGAAAGAAGCTGAAGTGGGTTGCGTCGAACACACTCGCCTGGAAGACGGCTCGGGAGCTTTATCCGGGCATACAGGTCCTATCCCGAGAGACCGGGCACACCCGGCCGTACGGTCGCAACCCGTACGTGGGCTACGACGACCCACGGGGGCGCCCCCTGGCTGAGTTTTTCAGCGGCGCCTCGGATGCACGGCTGCCGGTGATGGAGCGGGTGGTCGCGGTGGAGCTGGGGAAAGGCTGGGCAGCGCCATTCGCGCGGCTTCGCGAGCTTCGAGTCGCCAACGCGGAGGTCGCCGGTACGCCACTCGTGGTCTTCTGGAGCCCCGGTGCCTCGAGTGCGCTCGACGAAGCGACCATCGCCGACGGACGGGACGTCGGACAGACAGCCGTATTCGATCGCCGCCTCGAGGGGCGTACGCTGACCTTCCGCGCGGTTCGGGGCGGGTTCCGGGACCGGGAGACGGGATCCGGCTGGACACTCGCCGGGCGTGCGGTGGATGGGCCGCTCAAAGGACAGCGCCTGCGCCCCGTCCCCCACGGCAACCACTTCTGGTTCGCGTGGGTCGTGTTCCGGCCCGAGACAGAGATCTGGAAGCCCTGACGAGCTGCGCCGACTCGCCAGCGGTTCGAAGCAACAGACGACACACCAAACGTCAGGGAGGCTGCCCATGCGGCTACGACACAGCTCAGCACTGATTCCCTTGCTCCTCGTACTGCAGGTCTCCTGCGACCGGGCCGCTTCCGCGGGGGCCGAACTGCCATCAGGGGAGGGTCGGAAGAGCCAGCCCGCTCGCGTCTCGCAGCGGCTGGAGGCGGCGGAGGTGGCGGTCGCCTACAGTCGTCCGGTGGCACGCGGCCGGACGATCTTCGGCACCACGGTGCCGTACGGGGAGATCTGGAATCCGGGAGCGGACAAGGCGACCCGTATCGAGCTCAGCCACGATCTCACGGTGGCGGGGCAGCCTCTGCCAGCTGGGAAATACAGCATCTGGGCGGTACCCGGCGCAACGGAGTGGACCCTGGTCTTCAGCCGTGCCTGGGACGTCGAGCACGTTCCGTATCCGGAGGGCGAGGACGCTCTGCGCCTTCGCGTGCGGCCGCAAACCGGCCCTCATATGGAATCGCTGGGATTTTATTTCCCGATGGCGGACGCGGACTCGGCAACGCTCGTGCTCCACTGGGCAGAGACGATGATCCCGCTTCCTCTCCGGGTCCGATAGCTGTTGTCCTACGGTCTTTCGAGCGGCCCGCGATGGGGGCGCGGAGGGGCGTGCAACTTGACGTGTCGAGCGGCGGAGGGTAAGTCCCGCTGGAACAGCGAGTCGCGTACGTTCCGTGGAGCTTATGAGAATCCTCGAGCGCGTTAGAGAGCAGACCGCACCACCGGAGGGCGGTGTGAAGCCGGGCTTTTCCGACGAGGCGCTCCCCCACATGGACGCAGTGTACCGCTTCGCCCTCCGTCTCGGTCAGGGGCGGGAAAGCGACGCCCACGACCTGGTGCAGGAGACCTTCCTTCGCGCGTATCGTTCGTGGGACACCTACAAGCGCGGCACCGAATGCAGGTCCTGGCTCTTCACCATCTGCCGAAACCAGTTCCTCAAAAGCGCCAGCCGGCTCAGCCGAACGCAGGAAATTCCCACCAGCCAGATCGATGCGGACGTCGAGTCCCTGGCTGCGAGCGCCGTCTTCAGCGCGGTTCAGCACGCCGATCCTGAAAAGGAGTTCTTCGACTCCTTCGTGGACGAAGAAGTGATGGCCGCGATCGACCGCCTTCCCGACACGTTCCGGGAAGCGGTGGTGCTCAGCGACCTGGAAGGGATGGGATACCCGCAGGTATCGGAGGTTCTCGGCGTCCCCGTCGGAACTGTGAAGAGCCGGATCTTTCGCGGTCGGCGAATCCTGCAGGAGGCGCTCTACGAGTACGCGCTGGAAATGGGCTACGTCGGGCCGAGGGGACAGGCATGAACGAGCAGAAGATGATCCCCTGCGACCACGTCATCGCGCAGCTCTGGGAGTACCTCGACGGCGAGCTGGACGAGCTCCGCTCGCAGGAGGTGCGACAGCACCTCGAGAGGTGTGCCCGCTGCTTCCCCGAGCACGACTTCCGCGGCGCGTACCTGAAGCTCATGCGACGATGCTCCACGCAGCAGGTTCCCGTCGAGCTACGGCGCCGGATCTTCGAGACCGTCCTGGAGGAGGAGCACGAGGCTGCGACCGCTGCGCGTCCGGCGAGCGGTACGGGCATCCTCGAACGGGCACGCTTCACGCTGCGACGCCTCCTGTGCGGGGATTGACCTCCGGCCCTCGTGTGAAGGTGAAAGCGATTCTCTCCGAGTTCGAGGGGCATCCGAGCCTGCGCAGCCGCGTGGCCGAGGGCTACGAGGTGATCACCTTCTGAATCAGGCGGTGGCTCGAGTAGCGACCACGCGCTGGATCGTCCACGGCCAGCCGACGCCGCGATGCGCGTAGCGCGCCTGCTCGAAACCGTTCGCTTCGAGGAGCGCGGCCAGGTCACGGGCCCGGTAGATCGTTCCCATGGGACGCCGGAGAATGCGCAGGAGCAGGACGATGAGCCGCACGGCCAGCCGGTCCGCGCTCCAGTCCGCCACGACCAGCGTGCCGCCGGGGCGGAGAACTCGAGCGAGCTCCCGTATGGCTCGCTCGGGGTCCCGCACGTAGTGCAACGCGCTGTTGGTGACCACCGTGTCGAACGCCGAGTCGGAGAACGGGAGCCGTTCGGCCGTGCCGTCCACGAGGCGCGCCCGCGAGCCGAGCCGGTCCCGGGCGACGGCCAGCATCTCGCGGCTCAGATCCAGCCCAACCGGAGTGATGTCGGGCTCCCGCTCCAGCGCCTGCCCGAGGAGGTACCCCGTCCCGCAGCCCACGTCCAGCAGGCGTAATCGGGGTGGTAAGGGGAGATCGTACAGCGTGAACCGGGTGCTCTCGCGTACGTACCGCTCCCACCGCGCATCGTAGGCCGGCGCGAGGCGCGAATACTCCTGACGAACCGCGTCATCGAGGGGCAACTTGAGGCGCTCCTCCCGCCCGGGTTCCTTTGATGGTGACAATCCGGGCCCTGAGCGTGGTATCGCTAGGTTTCACCGGCTCACCGAATGGCCCGGAAGAAGGTCCCGAAGGCGCTTTTCGCCAGGGGGGTGAGCTTGCGCCGGCCCCACTGGTCGGCCGCTTTGCGAATCACCTCCGCCTGCGTCGGATAGGGGAAGATCGTCTCGCCCAGCTTGGCGAGCCCGATCCCCTGGGTCATCGCGTGGGTGATCTGAGTGATGATGTCCCCGGCATGCTCCGCGACCAGCGTTGCCCCGAAGATCGTGTCGGAGCCCTTCTTCAGGTAAACCTTCAGGAATCCCTCCGTCTCGCCGTCCAAGCGAGCCCGATCCACCTCCTCGAGCGGAACCGTGATGGTGTCGATCTCGTCGGCTCGGCGCGCCGCCTCGTCGGGAAGGATCCCGACGTGCGCGAGTTCCGGAGCGGTATAGGTGGCCCAGGGAACTACGAGATCCGATGCCTGCGAGCGCCCGAAGAAGAGCGCGTTGCGAACGACCATGCGCGCGTGCGCGTCGGCGACGTGGGTGAACTGGAACCGGGAGGCGATGTCGCCGATCGCATAAACCCGTGCGTTCGAGGTACGCAGCCGATCGTCCACGTCCACCCCTTTTTTCGGATCGAAGCGTACCCCGGCGGCTTCGAGCCCGAGCCCGTCCACATTGGGAACGCGACCGATCGCGACCAGGATCTGGTCGACGTCGACGGCGTTCTCCTCCCCCCCCCGCTGGTAACGGACGACTCGCTCCTCTTCCCGCCGCTCGACGGCCGTCACGCGAGCGTTGCAGAGTATCCGCACCCCGTCTCGCTCCAGGGCACGGCTGACAACCCCGGCGGCGTCCGCGTCGTCCTTCGACAGGATGCGCTCGCCGGCTTCCAGCAGGGTCACCTCACTACCGAGGCGGGCGAAGCTCTGTGCCAGCTCCGCGCCGATCGGCCCGCCGCCGATCACGGCGAGCCGTCGGGGAAGCTCGGTGAGCGAGAACACCGTCTCGTTCGTGAGATAACCCGCCTCGGCGAGCCCCGGAATGGGCGGCGTCGCGGGGCGGGTGCCGGCGGCGATCACGGCCCGCCGGAAGCGCAGCGTCTGCCCGCCGACCTCTACCGCCTCCGCGCCCGTGAAGACGGCCTGGCCCAGATAAACATCCACGCCGAGCTCGTCGAAGCGCGCGGCGCTGTCGTGCCCGCTGATCTCGGCACGGATCCTCCGCATGCGCTCCATCGCTTCAGCGAAATCCCCTTTCCCGGTCACCGGTGGCCCCCCGAAGCGCTCAGCCGCCTCCGCCGCCGCCTTCCACCCTCGCGAAGCTCGGATGAGCGCCTTTGACGGCACGCAGCCGACGTTGAGGCAGTCGCCCCCCATGAGGTGCCGCTCGACCAGGGCCACCCTCGCTCCCAACGCCGCGGCGATGGCGGCCGTCACCAGTCCGCCCGTCCCGCCACCAACCACCACGAGGTGGTATTTCTGCTTCGCGACGGGGTTCTGCCAGTCCGGGGGATGGACGTTCGCGAGGAGCCGGCGATTGTGTTCGTCGAACGGAGCCATCCGCGCGCCCGGCGTTCCCCCCGCGTCTTCGGCGCTCGCCGGAGCTCTATGTTGCATCATTATCATTCGTCTCCTTCGCGAGCTCGCGTCGCGCGATTCGGGTGATGAGCACGGTGACCAACAGCGTGGCGACCAGTCCGACGCCCATCACGACGTAGTAGCCGCTCCCCCGCGGCGCCCCCGAAGTCAGCAGCGTGGCCACATCTCCCGCCGCCTTGCCGTAATAGACGTACAGGAGCGTTCCCGGGAGCATGCCGAGGGAGGCGAGGACGTAGTCGCGGAGGCGGACGCGAGTGAGCCCGAGCGCATAATTCAGCAGCGTGAACGGGAACACCGGCGAAAGACGCAGCAGGAGGACCATCCTGAAGCCCTGGCTCTCGACCGCGCGGTCGATCTGCTTGAGCCGGGGATCCTGGCCGAGTCGCCGCTCCACGGCTGGGCGCGCGGCGTACCGCGCGATGAGGAACGCCAGCGTCGACCCCGCGGTCGCGCCGAGAAAGACGAGAACCACGCCCCACAGGAGGCCGAAGATCGCGCCCCCGACGAGGGTGAGGAGCGACCCCGGGATGAAGGCGACCGCGGCGATCGCATAGCCCACCACGAAGGCCACCGCGCCCCAGCTGCCGAGACCGTGCACCCATTCCACGAATCGCGGAAGAAGAGCCGCGGCCTCGCGGCCGAGAAGCACCAGGGCAGCCACCACGGCCAGGGCGATCGCGATGCGGAGCACCAGCACTCTGCGCGCCTTTGGCCGCCCTCCCGCGCCGCCGACCGCCTCCGCGGAAGCTGTCATCGGGCGCCGGAGGCGAACAGAGCGCGGATCGCAGAGCCGGAAGCTCGGGGCTGCTCTCTCCGGTGTACCCGCGGGAAGAGGTCGGAATGCTTCAAGGCGTTCCGCCCTTCCGGGAGCCGCCGAGGAGGACCAGCGGATCTTCGTCCTGGAACGCCCAGAGCACCAGCGCGCCCGCGAAGATGATGATCGAAGGAAAGAAGAGGGCGTTGCTTCCTTCCATCCACCAGCCCCAGGGATCGATGACGGACTTCCACACGCCGAGGAGCGTCACGCCGGTGATGGCGAGAAGGATGGGGTAGGTGAAGCGCCGCGCAATGCCCAGGACGATCAGGAGACCGACGGCGATCTCGGCTACGCCAAATGCCTGCATCAGCAACTGGTTGCTGAAGAGACCGAAATACAGCCAATCGGAGACCCCGATTCCGTGCTTCACGTCGACCAGCTTGTCGAGCCCCCAAACCACCAGGAACACGCCGAGGGAGATGCGCAGGAGCAGCAGTGATTTCGATTTCATCGGCTCGCGTGAGTGTGGAGGAGAAGTCTGTTCCGGCAGCGCCGGGGAACGTCGGGCCCGGATAGAGGCGGATCAGTCAACCCGCGCACGTGCCGGACTCTTCTTTGGAGCAGCGGCCAGGGAGGCGACTGCAGCGGACGAAATCCCCTTGGAAGTAGAATCGTGCCAGCGCGACGGAGACTCGCCTGAGCCTGGGCACCGTCCCTGCTCGACCCACGCCCTCGCATCCGTTCGGGTGCGCGATGGTGTAGGAATTGTATGGTCGAGGAGCGGGGCCGCTCCATCCGCACATTGGCGAGCGGAGTGGAGGACTCCCGATTAACCTCGAATGTGCCCGAACGGTTCCCGGCGGGGTCCGGAACCGTTCCGACGTGCAGGGGGTTGTGAGGAGCGAGCCATCATCTTCGCGCCAGGCGCAAAATGCTCGATCACGCACTTCGGCCGATCAAAGACCGCGTTCTGGATCCGGTCGCTCGACCGCTGGGCCTTCGGGTGTCACCCAGCGCGGTGACGATCCTCGCCCTGGCCACCGGACTGCTGGCAGCGGCGGCCCTGGCGACGCAGCGGTACGGGCTCGCGCTCGCCGCATGGCTCTGCAGCCGGGTCCTGGACGGCCTGGACGGTGCTCTCGCGCGTAAGCAGGGCCGACAGAGCGATTGGGGCGGATACCTGGATATCCTGGCGGACTTCTTCGTCTACGCGGCTGTTCCGACGGCGCTCGTGCTCGGGCGGCCGCTCGACAGCCCGCCCTTGATCGCCCTGAGCCTGCTTCTCGCCGCGTTTTATATGAATGCGGCTTCCTGGATGTACCTCGCGGCCATCCTGGAAAAGCGATCCGCCGGGGCCGCGGCCAGGGGTGAGCAGACCACCGTGTCCATGCCGGACGGGGTGGTCGGCGGCACCGAGACGATCGTGTTCTACTGCGCCTTCATTCTGTTACCGCAGCACGTGGTGCCGCTGTTCGGCGCCATGGCTGCACTGGTCGGTGTGTCGGTTCTGCAGCGGCTCCTCTGGGCCGCGCGGCACCTCGCACCCGACGGTGAGCTCGGCGAAGTACGGCGAGACTTTTCATCATCCCGTTCGGAAGCTGTTTGATGTTCGATCTGATCACAAAACGTGTGGTGTTCCTGCTGGCACTGAGCGGTCTCCTTGCCGTGCCTGCACCCGCGCAGCAATCCGCGGGGATCACGGGAACGGTCCGGGCGCAGAGCGGTCTCGGGCTCGCCGGGGTGACGGTGCGCTTCGAGCCCACCGGCTCTACGGCGATCTCGGATGCGCGGGGTCGCTTCCAGCTTCAGGTGCCGCCGGCCCTGGAAGGCATGGTGCTCTTTGCGCGAGAAGGCTTCCAGGGTGAGCGGATCACCGTCCCGGGGCTCGCGCCCGGCGGCTCCCGCCAGATCGCGGTGACCCTGACCCCCTTTTTCGTGCTGGACGCGGTCTCGGTCACCGCCGCTCGCGAGCGCCCGCTGCTCAACACGCGGGATGCTTCCACGGGCGGGACGGTGGAGCGCCTGGAGCTGGAGTCGCTTCCGTCGGACGCGCGCAACCCGCTCCTGCTGGCCTTCAACGTCCCCGGCGTGGCCCAGTCGACCGGTTTCTTCGGCGACGCACCGCCGCTTTCCATCAACGCGTCCAACTCGCTGTATACGCAGTACTCGGTTGACGGGCTGGACAACAACGAGGGGTTCCTCGGGGGCCCGCGGGTGGAGTTCCCGCTGGCGGCTACGCGCCGGCTGGAGGTGCTGGCGAACACGTACTCGGCGGAGTTCGGCCGCAGCTCCAACGGCGTGGTCAACCAGGAGAGCCGTGCCGGAGGCGGCGAGTGGACGGGCGAGCTCTTCGGGTTCGGCCGCCCGGGCGCGCCTCTGGACGCCACGCCGCGCGGCGTGCGCCGCGAGGTCTTCCGCGACCAGGACTTCCACCGCTACCAGGCGGGCGGAGCGCTCGGAGGGCCACTGGTCCAGGGGCGGACCTTCGTCTTCGGGGCGCTGGAGTTCACGGACGAGCGTGAGAACCGGATCCTCTCGACCGCCCGCGCCGCGTTTACGGGTAGCGAGACGCGCACGACCTGGAAAGGGTTCCTCCGGCTGGATCACGGCTGGAACCCCGAGCAGACGACCACTCTGCGCTTCGCCGGAAGCGACGTGAACCGAGCCGGGAACGGCTCGGGAGTGGTCGTCCCCGAGGCGGACGTCACCACGGTGCGCCAGGGGACCATCACCGCGCTCACCCATCGCAGCGCGCTCCGGCGGGGTCAGGCGAGCAACACCCTCTCGGCCCAGCTCGGCACCTTTCGCTGGGACTTTCCGCCAACGGAAAGCGACCTGAACACCCCGCAGGTGACCGTGGTCGCCCCCGATCGCACCACGGTTCAGGCCGTGGTCGGGTCGAGCAACTTCGTCTTCGATGAGCGCGAGATGCAGCTTCAGCTTCGCGACGTGCTGGAGGCGCATTGGGGCGATGCCCACCTGCTGCGCGCGGGCGCCGACGTCTCGCGTTCCTGGTTCGCGCTCGATGGGGCGGGTACCAACCCCCGCGGCGCGTATACGGTCGTGAACGATGGCCGGATCGTCGCTTCCGCGGGCCCGCTCTCGATCCGCGACGTTCCGAACGACGTGGAGGTGGTGCGCTACACCGTGGACGCGCGGCCGCAGGAGGTGGATCTCACCCAGACCACCTGGGGAGCGTTCGTCGAGGACCGGTGGCGCGTGTCGCCGGCGCTGACGGTGAACCTGGGGCTCCGCTGGGACTACGACGACATCACCTCGCGCGGTGAGAGTGGCGCCGACCTCGACAACTTTCAGCCACGAGCCGCATTCAACTGGTACGCGACCCCGCGCAGCGTTCTGCGCGGCGGCGCCGGGATGTACACGGGTAAGCTACCCTACGCCGTGTACTCCGACGCGGTGCAGTTCGGACCCGAAGGAAACGCGGTGGTCACCTTCGAGTCCACGAAGGACCGGCCGATCGGATTCGGCCAGGGACCGACCCCCGAACAGATCCAGATCGACCCGAAGGCCTTTCCTCCACGCGAGATCCGACGGACCTTCGCGCGGGGGCTGGAGCAACCGGAGAGCTATCAGGCGACGGTCGGGTATCAGCGGCAACTCGGCGAACGGTGGTCGGTGGCGGTGGACGGGGTGTGGATGCGCACCCTGCACCTGCCGCGCTCCTGGGACCTGAACGCCCTGGAACGGCCGCTCACGCCCGCCGACACGGTGGACCGAGCGCCCTCCGCGGGAGACGCCTTCCGCCCCGTGGCGCCGCAGCCCGGCTCGTTCCGGCGTCTCACCACCACCGACACCGGCGGAAGAGCGGAGTACCTGGGCCTCTACAGCAACATTCGCTCAGCCGTCACCCGCCGCTTCACACTGGACGGCACCTGGGTCTGGTCCAGGGCTCGGAACGATACCGAGGACATCAACTTCAACGCGACGAGCGGAAACGACTTCGACGCGGAGTGGGCCGACGCGATCAACGACCGCCGACATCGCCTGACGCTGAGGAGCTTCTACACCCTCGCCGAGCGCCTCCGGCTCGCCGTCGTGGGCGATTACCAGACGGGTACGCCGATCAATCGGGTCGCCTACTTTCGCGACCTCGACGGCTCCGGCATCATCTTCGGGAACGGCTTCGTGGGGAACCACGACCGCTTCCCCGGAGTGGGGCGGAACGCGGAGCGCTTGCCGGATGCCTTCCGTCTGGACGCCTCGGCTGCTTTTATCCTTCCCTTGCGTAGTGGTGCGGTCGATGCACGGGTCGACGTGTTCAACGCGTTCAACTCCACGCTCCGCACCGGATTCGCCAATGGCCTCCCCGGGGGCGGTCCCCGTACGCAGGTCGGGCGCCCCGGCGACCCGATCGTCTACACGACGGCCGCTCCGCCACGGCAGGTGCAGCTATCCCTCCGCTACTCCTTCTGAAGGATGTGTAGAGCGAGCGTGCTCGCCGCGACATCATACCGCCGGAGGTGGAAGTGCCGGACGCAGAGACTCGCGCTCTGGAGCGTTGGCCTCCTCGCGCTGCTCTCGAGCACGACAGCCTGCAGCGGTGCGCCAGCCCCGCCGCCAGCGGCGGAGGTCGCCGCCCTGCAATGGGACAGCGTGCTTTCGATGGCACGCGGCACCACCGTCGCCTGGCGCATGTGGCGGGGCGATCCGTCCATCAACGCGTACGTCGACCGATGGGTCGCGCCGCGGCTGCGGGACCGGTACGGCATCACCCTGAACGCGTTCCCCGGGCAGGGACCGGAGATCATCAACGAGCTCGTCGTGGAGCGCGAGGCTGGAGTCTCGGGCTCGGCCGACTTGGTGTGGATCAACGGCGAGACGTTCTCCAACCTCCGTGCGGAGGGGCTCCTCGGCGGGCCGTGGGCTCACCGTCTCCCGAACGCGGTCCTGGTGGACAGCGCTTCCCCCGTCATCTCGCGTGATTTCGAGCAGGACCCCGCCGGCTACGAATCGCCGTGGGGCCGGGTGCAGTTCGCGCTGATCTACGACACCGTACGCACGCCGGAGCCGCCGCGTACCTTCGCGGAACTGGCGGATTGGATCCGCGCGCACCCGGGCCGCTTCACGCACGACCAGCAGTTCACCGGGATGACGTTTCTCAAGATGCTGATGTACGCGCGCGCCGGCGGAGTCGAGGCCTTTCAGGGCGGCTTCGACGAAGCCCGTTATCGGGCGGGGAGCGCCCGGGTATGGGAGTGGCTCGATGAGGCTCGGAGCTCGTTCTGGCGTGGCGGGGAGGCGTATCCACCGGGAGTCGCGGATCTGCACCGGCTCTTCGCGAACCGGGAGGTGGACTTCTCGATGTCGAACAACCACAACGAGGTGGTCACGAAAGTCCGACAGGGGATCCTTCCTCCCACCGCGCGGGCCCTGCTCCTGCGCGACGGCACGATCGCGAACTCGCACTACCTCGGCATCCCATACAACGCGCCGAATCCCGCGGGAGCGATGGTGGTGGCGGACTTCCTCCTCTCGCCGGAGGCGCAGCTCGAAAAGCTGAGACCGGAGGTTTGGGCGGACGGAACGGTGCTGGACGTCGAGCGGCTGCCACCGCGCTGGCGCCGGCGGTTCGCCGCAGCGGAAGCGGATCCTCGCTCCCTCCCCCGCGACTCCCTGGCCAGGTACGCGCGGCCGGAGGTGGCGCCCCGCTATCACGAGCGGCTGTCGGAGGATTGGCGTGCGCGGGTTCGACGCGGCCCCTGATGAGGCGCTCGTGGAAGGGCCTCGCCGCTGCGGGGGTGGTGGCGGCGCCGGTGGGAGTGGGAGTCGTATACGCGGCAGCCGCGGCGGTCGGGCTGGTGGGAGTCTCGCGCCCGGACGGAGCCTCCGGACAGCGCGTCGCGCGGGTGCTCGCCGAACCCGCGGTCTGGGAGAGCACGCTCTGGTCGCTCTGGGTCGCCTCGGCGTCCACCATCCTGGCCGGTGCCGCGGCGCTCGGCACGGCGGCGGTGTTCCGGGGACCCGGGCGCCTCGACCGCAGCGCGCGAAGCGCGGCAGTTCTCCCGCTCCCGATTCCCCATCTGGTAGCAGGGGTGCTCGGCCTTCTGATTCTCGGGCAGAGCGGCCTCCTGGGACGCGCCGCGTACGCGCTGCGCCTGGTCCAGGCGCCCGCCGATGTGCCGGCTCTGGTTTACGACGGCTGGGGCGTCGGCCTGATCCTCACGCTGGCCTGGAAGGAGTTCGCCTTTCTGGTGCTGGTTGCTTGGAGCGCGCTCGCGGAGCGCGGCGCAGCGCTGGAGGAGGCGGCACGCACGCTGGGCGCCTCACCAGGGCAGACGTTCCGGCGTGTCACAGCGCCCGTGCTCCTCCGGGCCATGCTCCCCGCCGGAGTGGCTGTCTTCACCTTCATCCTCGGCAGCTTCGAGGTCGCGGCGCTGCTCGGGCCGAGCGATCCTCTCCCCCTACCCGTGCTCACCCTGGAGCGGTACACGGACGCGGACCTCGGCCGCCGCAGTGACGCCTTCGTGCTGGCGCTGCTCGGGATCGGCCTCGCGGCACTGGCCGTCGGGGGGCATGAGTGGGCCCGGTCTCGGTGGCCGGATCTGGAGGGGTGATGCGCAGCCGACTTCGTCTTCTCATGGCTGGCGTCGTGATCTTGTCGGCGGCGTTGCCTTTCGCCGTCCTCGCCGTGGGCTCGGTCGCGGGGGAGTGGCGATGGCCCGCGCTCGTGCCGAGCGCCATCGAGGGTGACGCGTGGACGGCGACGCTCGCGGGTGGCACCCGGCTCGGGCCGGCCCTGCTCTACAGCCTCGCGCTCGGGCTCGCGACCGGCGTCCTCGGGACGTGTGTCGCCCTTCCGGTGGGTCGCGCCATCGCGGAGCTGCACGGATGGCGGCGGCATCTCGGCGCGGGAATGGTCTTCCTGCCCGTCGCCGCGCCGCCGATCGCCCTCGGCACGGGCCTCCAGCTCACCTCCCTCAGCGTGGGGCTGGGCGGAACCTTCCAGGGAGTCCTCCTCGCGCACCTCATTCCGACGACGGGTTACCTCTCGCTGTTCTTCGTCGGGATCCTCTCGGTGTGGGACCGCCGAGCGGAGGACGAGGCACGCACGCTAGGCGCGAACCCGCGGCAGGTCCTCACGCGCGTGACGCTTCCCATGCTGCGCCCCTCGATCGCCGCCGCGGCGGCGCTCGGGTTCCTCATCTCGTGGGGCCAGGTCCCGCTGACGCTGCTGGTGGGACGCGGCCGGGTCCCGACGCTGCCGCTGGAGGTGTTCGGGTACGTTCAGTCGGGGCAGGAGCGGTTCGCCGCCGCGGGAGCGCTCCTGCTCGCCTTGCCGCCGCTGCTCGCGCTCGGCGCCGCGCGCCTCGCCGCCAGGGACGTGGACGTCGTTCCGGTATGACGACGGGCGGGCTGGTCGTCGGCGGTCTAGAAATCGGTTTCGGCGACGCCCCCGGGCTCCGCGCGATCTCGTTCTCGGTGGCACGCGCCGAACGCGTCGCGGTGGTAGGCGCGTCGGGGAGCGGAAAGACCACGCTGCTCCGCGCCGTCGCGGGGCTCGTCCCCATTCACCGAGGCACGGTCGTCGTTGGAAGTCGAGACGTGACGCGGCTTCCGCCGGAGCTGCGGGGCGCGGTCTATCTGCACCAGTCGCCGGTTCTCTTTCCCCACCTCACCGTCGGCGAGAATGTCGCCTTCGCGCTTCGCCTTCGGCGGGTTCCCGAGCGCGAGACGCTGAAGCGCGTGCAGGAGCTCCTCACCGCCGTCGGACTTCCCGACTTCGCGCCGCGCGCGCCCCGGTCGCTGAGTGGGGGGCAGCGCCACCGGGTGGCCCTCGCACGCGCGGTCGCCGCCGCACCGGAGGTACTCCTCCTCGACGAGCCGCTATCCGCGCTGGACCCCACGCTCCGGGATGAGGTGCGAGTCGCGCTTCTCGGCCTGCAGGCCGAGTACTCCCCAGCCCTGCTGCTGGTCACGCACGACCTCGACGAGGCAGCTCTGATGGCCGATCGCATCGCCGTCCTGCTGAACGGAACGCTCGCTCAGGTCGCTCCGCCGGCGGAGCTGTTCCAGAGGCCCGACTCCCTCGCGGTCGCGCGCTTCCTGGGAATGCGGAACGAGATCCCGGGTAGGGTGCGGAGTGGCCGATTCGAGTGTGCGCTCGGCAGCTTCCCCGTGCCCGCGGGCATTTCGGCCGCTGGGGAGCTCGTGGGGATCATTCCCGTGGACGCGGTGGACGTCGTCCCGTCACCCTCCGGCTCAGCGAGGGTCCTGGGGGTTATACACCGGGTCCAGGGAACCTCGGTCCTCGTGAGTCGGAACGGGGTGGAGCTCGAGGCGCGAGCGGCCGCGTCTTCCACTCCCAAAGCAGGAGAGACTGTCGATCTCCGGATCTACCCGGAGCGGCTCATTCTACTCCCGGCGATCGCTTAGCTGGACCGGGTCTCGAGTGGACGCGGTGGGTCAATCCAGCCCGCGAGAGATGCGTGCTCCAGCCCAGGTGCTCAGACATTGAACCGCCGTTGAGCGGAGCCTAAGGACTGTCTGCACCTCGGCGGAGCCGACGACGCTCGCCTTCAACGGAATGGAGGCGGTATCGGGGTCGATGCCGCGCTGCTGGAGAACCCGGTGCACGGTCTCCTGCAGGAGCCAGTCGCACGGATGCCGGCTGTGATAGCCTGCATACAACGCGGCCCAGCTGCCCACCAGCAGCAGCGCCGCGCCGCAGCAGAGGAGCAAGACCTTACGCATGAGCACCGCGGCGGGTGAAGGTCGAGCCATAGGCCCGTGCGAGCCTCTGGCGGCAACCCGGAAGCGATCGCGCCGTGGGCTCACTCAGGCAAGTCGCGCCCCTGGTTCCGCGCGGAGCATACCGGAGTATGCGTAACCGAACACGAGACCATAGACCGCGTGCGTGATCGCCTCCAGAACCTTTTCAACGGCA
>JAHWJV010000139.1 GCA_019348265.1 Gemmatimonadota bacterium | reverse complement strand
GCGGACGTCGTGCAGCGCAGGCTCGCCGTGCGTGTGCGGCCACCAGCACTCCACGTCCGGCACGCGCGCTGCGCCGCACAGGGTGTTCGCATCCGTCCATTCCAGCGCCGCGCCGGCGCCCGCGACGTGCAACGTCGCCGTGCGGTCCGCGGCGCCCGCCAGCTCGACGTCGAGGCACACCGAGAGCACCCCGTCGCTTCCGTCCAGCCGGGCCTGGAGGTCCGCTCGCGTCACCTTCAACCCGGGCGCTTCTTCCACCCGCTCGATCGGCCGCCAGGGGCCGACGGCGTGAACCGGAGGGGACCAGCCGGGGAGGTGGCCGAGCAGAGTGGTGCGGAAGAAGCGCAGGGCAGGGGATTCGATCATCCGCGGTCGCCAGCGCGCCCGCCCGCGCCGCCCCTGGAGAGCGGGCTCCAGCGCGCGAAAGCAGAGCAGCAGCTCGTGCTCTCCAGCAAAGGTGGCAGGCACCTCGTGCGCGAGGAACATGTTGTCGCTCGAGAGCACCTTTTCGCCGTCGAGCCACGCTTCCGCAAGCGTGGCGAGCCCCTGGAACCGTAGCGCCTGCGGCCCTTCGGCCCTGAAACGGGTGCGGAACCAGTGATCGCGGTCGTGCAGCGGGGTGGGTGCCTCGAGCGTCCACTCTCCAGCCTCCTCGAGGGCCAGGGCGACCGTTCCAGGCACGCGCGCCGGTAACCACCGGCCCTCGATGTCCGCGGGGGTGGGGCTGGCGCCGGCGGGGGTGGACGCCAGCTCCCACCCTTCGTCCAAGGGCACGACCCGCTGGCCAGGTATGGAGTGGATTCTCGCCATGGCTGGGGCTCAAACCCGCTGCGGCAGGGACGGCCCGCTCACCCGTACCGCGCGACCAGGGCGCCGAGCGCGGTGTCGTGCGCGCGCTCCATCGCGTCCAGCGTCGGCGAGTGATCGGCGGATTTCTTCCGGTTCACCGCTCGAGCCAGCTGGAACTGCAGCGCCTTGGCCACGCTGGCCAGCTCTCGCGCCGCGGTCGCGACCTCGTCGAGCCCGGTCTCCCCGCCGGCCTGGAGCCACGCGCAGTGGTCTCCCAGCAGCTCGAAGTTCGCCCCCAGCTGCCGCAGGACGTTGAAGGTGTACAGGTGGAAGTAGGTCATGGGCCGCTCCATCAGCATCTGCACGTGCCCCGGGAAATCGCGCCGGAACTTCGACAGCGGGTTGGTCGCGGGCCGGCGGCGCAGGTGCGCGCGCAGTAACTCGACCGCGCCGGCGACGAGTGCCGGGCCCGTGAGCGCGCTGCCATCCCGCTTCACGAACTCCACGTACGGGAAGAGGATGTCGGGATTGTCCCGGAGCAGCGGCATGCGGCGGAAAACGCCGTCGAAGTCTTCGCCTTCCAGCTCGTGATAGCCGCTGTTGTGCAGATACCCGAGCCGGCATGCGTCCCGATCCAGATTGATGATCGCGACCGTGGTCTTCACGTGCTCGCGGCGGTAGGCGGTGCCGGCCGTGTCGGGGAGATAGAAACTGTCGACCTCCGCGAGCACGGGTCGGCCGCAGAGCAGCTGCGTCGCGGCGTGCTGCTCCACGCTCTCGTACACGGCGAGCTCGCGGACCGAGAGCCCGAAGAGCGCCTGGAGGTCTTCCGGCGGGAACTTGAAAAAGGTGAACTGGTCTCCCTCGAAGTCCATCTCCACCGTGAACCCGAGCGCGGCGCGCGGCTCGAAGTCGAGGGCGTGGAGAAGCTCGATCCAGAGGTCGACGTAGCAGTTCGTCTCCGGCCAGATCCGCTCCCCCGTATGCAGATCGTGGGGGCGATAGGTAGTCGGGTCGAGCAGTACCGCGTCCGCCATGCTCAGGTGTCCAGGAGCTCCCGGACGATGAGCGGCCACTCGGCGTAGTCGAAGCCGTGGTGGCGGAACAACGCGAGCGCGATCCGCTCCAGGCCGAAGCCGACGCAGGCAGTGTGCGCCACCTGCCCGTCGTACGTCTCGATCCCCCACGCCTGCCCGAACTTGTCCTGGTGGTAGTTGAAGCTCAGACAGGCGGTGGGCTTCTCCTCGCTCGTGATCGGGATGAGACTCGAACTTCAGCGCCTGATCGAGCTGGTTCGCCGCCAGCATCTTCCCCGTTCTGCCGAAGAAGGCGTCCGTGGCGAGCTCCACCTCGAGCGGCACCTGCAGCGCCGCCACCATCTGCTGCCCTCGCTCGAGCCAGCGGTCCCGGAACTCGATCACCTGCTCCGGAGATCCGATCCGCACGTACTCGCGCTGGCGGAAGAGCTGCATCCGGGCGGGATCGCTCGACGGCTCGTGCCGGAAGCAGTAGGAGAGGACGTCGACGAGGGCGCCGTCTTTGGGCAGCGGGCCGCGCTGGGCCAGCACCGGGTAGATCGGGTAGCAGGCGGCGGGCGTCATCACGATCTGCGTCGGCTTCTGCCCGGCGGTCCAATCATCACCGTGGTCGAGCGCGCTGAGAAGCGACTTGAACTCGCGGTCGTCGCCCATGAAGCTGTGGACGGTGCCCGCCAGCTGGGGGAAGCTCCTCAGGTAGCCGCTCTCCTCGAAGTGCCGCCGGCTGATGGCCGGGGGAAAGCGCATCACCTCCGCGCCGTCGCCGCTGCCCCAGCGCGTGATCAGCACTTCCATGCGGCCCACCACCGCTTCGAACTCCCCGCTGCGGCCGTAGAGACCCTCCACGCCGGTGGCGATGAGCAGACCCGCTTCGATCAGCTCCGCGAGGTAGGCCGCCTGTGCTTCCGCGCTCATGCGAAGAGACCGGGGTCCTGTTTCTGCACGAGCAGCAGGCTGGCCGTGTGCCCGAGGATGCGGTCGTTGCTCACCATGACCGCGGCCGAGTGGGTGTCGCGCAGGTGTCGACCGAGGCTGTAGTCGGTGTCGTTGCGATAGCCATAGATCCCGCAGATCAGCAGAGCATGGTTGACCACCTGCACCGCGGTCTGAGACGCCGTCGTCTTAAGGCTGTTCATCCCGACGGCGAAGGAGAGCGAGGTGAGCTCCTCGGGCTCCTGCATGGCCGCCTCGTAGCGCCGCGTCGCCGCCACCACGCCGGCCTTCATCTGCTGCAGCATTCCCACCACCTCGGCAAGCCGCACCGCGCCGGGCGGCGTGGTGCCTGGCTTTTTACGCGCTTCGGCGCGGATGAAGGCGCGCGCCCGCTCCACCGCGTCGGTCGCGATCCCCAGCCAGAGGCTGCTCCAGGCGATGTGCGAGGTGGGGAGCATGGTCTGGGCGGAGATGTCGGCGAACGAGAGCGGCAGCACCTGCTCTGGCGAACCGGAGGCATGCAGCCAGTATCCGTTGCTGCATGTCCCCCGCATCCCCATCGTGTCCCAGCCGCTGGTCTGCTCCAGGCGGTAGTCGGGGCGGAGCACCAGCACGATTACCTGGTCGGAGGCGGGCGAATCCGGCGTGCGACGCGCCGTCACCAGGATCGCGTCCGCGTGGTCGCCGTAGGAGATGACGGTCGCGTTCTTCTTCAGGTAGAAGCGATCCCCGTTGAGGTCCACCGCGCACGAGCTGGTGCGCACGTCGCCGCCGATCCCCGCTTCCGAAGTGGCCGATGCTATCAGCAGCTGCTCAGCCGCGCAGCGCGTGAGAAACGCCCGGTGCCACTCGGATTGGAGGCCGTGTCGCACGAAGCAGGCGACCTGGATCTGGTGCATCGCGTAGACCATCGCGGTCGAAGCGCAGTACTGCCCCAGCACATGGCACACCTCGATCACCGCCGACAGCGGAGCACCCTCGCCGCCGAGCTCCGTCGGCACCATGATCCCCAGCAGCCGTGATTCCTTCAGCGCGGCGAGCGACTCGCCGGGGAAGCGAGCCTCCCGGTCGACCGCGTCCGCGTACTTCGCTGCGACCTCGGAGCCGACCCGACGCGCCCTTTCCAGCGCCGTCACGCCGGCGCCTGCTCTCCCGCGAGCTCGGCGATGGCTCCGCGGATCGCCGCGATGCTCTCGAACGTCCTGCGACGAAGCATCCGCTCCGGGAACTCCACGTCGAACTTGTCTTCCAGCGCCAGCATCAGGTTGACGGAAGCAAGCGACGTCAGACCCGCGGCGTAGAGGTCGTCGCCGTCCGCGAGCGTGCTGACGTCCGCCTGAAGCCATCCGGTGGTTCCCAGAATAGCGCGGATCTCCTCAGTCATGGAATGCCTGCGGAAAATTGTTGCGGATCACGCGGTTTGCCGGCGTCAACAAGCACTTCACGTGCCAAACACACGTGACCCGCCGCCGAGTAAATCCGCCCGCGCGCGCGATCTCCGTTCGTCCTGACCCCGGATCTCTCGAAGCTCCGCCTTGCACTTTGCATGTCGTCGCTCACTTCGCGTCAACGCGTGGAGGTGGGGCCGAGGGGCGGCGCCTGCCGCGTCAGGAACGACTCGAAGCCCGGCCGCGAAGTTCACCCAGTAGGACCACGCGGTAGCCCCGCGAGCCCGTTGACGACGGGTTGACGACCAGGTGATAGGGCGAGCTTAAACCTTCGGCCTTCCAGTTTCGGTACCTCTTACGCGAGCAGAGCTATGTCCACCCCCGTCAACGACGTCCATTCTCGACTGAACGCGACGCGCGTCGCTTTCGTGCACCGGCCGCGGGACGTGGAGGGGCTTCGAGCAGCGCTCCGGGTCGCGGTGGAGCGCCGGCTGCCGGTGTGCATCGCCGGTGGGCGGCACGCCATGGGAGGCCAGCAGTTCCGGGAAGGGGGCCTGCTCATCGACATGCGGGAGATGCGCCGGCCGCTGGGTCTGGACCGCGAGCGGGGCCTGCTGGAAATGGAGGCGGGGGCATGCTGGCCTGACGTGATCGCCGCGACGCACGACCTTCAGGAGGGTGCGATCCGCTGGGGGATCCGTCAGAAGCAGACGGGTGCCGACGACCTGTCGCTCGGGGGCTCGCTAGCCGCGAACGGCCATGGGCGTGGCCTGCAGATGCGCCCCATCATCGACGACGTGGAGGCCTTCACCCTGGTCACCGCCGACGGCGAGATCGTGCGCTGCTCGCGCGACGAGAACGCGGAGCTCTTCTCGCTGGTGATCGGCGGATACGGGCTCTTCGGGATCGTCGCCACCGTGACTCTCCGCCTCGGCGAGCGCCGGAAGCTCCGCCGTCTGGTCGACATCCTGGACGTGGAGGAGGCGGCCTCGGCCTTCTACCGCCGCGTCGAGCAGGGGTGCCTGTACGGGGACTTCCAGCACGCGATCGACCCGACTGACGAGGACTTTCTGCGGCGCGGGGTGATGGCCTGCTATCGACCCGCCCCCGACGATGCGCCGCTCGCCGACCTCTCCACCGGGATCAGCCGCGAGCAGTGGATCGCGTTGCTGCGGCTCGCGGCGACCGACAAGCGCCGCGCGCTCCAGGCGTACAGCCAGCACTACCTGGCGACGCACGGAAACGTCTACTGGTCGGACCTGATGCAGCTCAGCACCTACGTTCCATCGTACGTCGAGGTGCTCGCAGGGAAGGATGACGAGTCGGCGCGTCCGACGGAGTCGCTGGTGATCGGGGAGACGTACGCGCCGCCCGCGCAGGCGCTCGAGCTGATGGAGCGCTCCCGGCGCGTGCTGCGAGATCGCGGCGCAGAGGACATCTACGGGACGATCCGCGCGATCCGCAAAGACGAACTCTCCTTCCTGCCGTGGGCGAGGGAGGACTACGCCTGCGTCATCTTCAACCTGCGCACGCGCCACACGCCGGCGGGGATCGCCCATACGCTCGGCGTGTTCCGCGAGCTGATCCAGGCGGCGATCGACCTCGACGGATCGTTCTTCCTGACGTACAACCGCGCGGCCACCCGCGAGCAGGTCGAGCGCTGCTACCCGCGGTTCGCCGAGTTCCTCCGCCTGAAGCACCGCTACGACCCGGGCCTGCGCTTCCAGAGCGAGTGGTGGAGGCACTACGCGGCGATGTTCGAGTGAGCAGCGCGCGTGCGGGTGCGTCGACGCGATCACCTCCGTAAGCGCCTAGTTTCCCCCTTTTCTGCGCGATTCGATCACTATCAGCGGAGCTGGTTCGCGGGGACGACGAGGGGCTCGAATCGGAAGAGGTTGGGAGCTGCGGGGTCGACGCTCATCAGCACGGCGTGGGAGTTGGGGTCGCCGAAGGTCTCGACGCGGGTGAAGCTGGTGAGGATGCGGCCGGTGCGTGGGTGAAGGACCGGCTGATCGATGCGGAAGTAGTGGGTGTCTCCGTGCACTACCGCCACGGGCTTCCCGAGCTCCACCGCCAGCCGCTGCAGCTCGGCGACCAGATCGGTGAAGCCGTTCGGCACGGTGGGCGCGGCGGGGCGGGTCCCGGCGGTCTGCACCCAGAGGTTGGCCTGCATGAAGACGGCGACTCCCGGAGCACCCTCGCGGCGCGCCACCTCGAAGCCCTCCCGGAGCCACGCCAGGTTGGCGGCGTTGCGGAGCTGGTACTCCGCCCCGGCCTCCGTGCCGTTCCCCCGGTTGTTGTTGGTCCCGACCACGTGCAGGGTCAGGAAGACCACGCCGCCGGCGCGCCAGCGCGCGTTCTCCGGAAAGCCTACGTAGTCACCGCCGTCGCTCTGCCTCTCCAGCGGGATCCGCCGCGCGCCGAGGCTCTGCCGCCCGGAGGTGAACAGGCTGCGCACCTTCGCGAGCCGCTCCATCGCGTCGTAGCCATCGCGGGCGCAATCGGTCCACTCGTTGTCGCCAGGGGTGTAGATCAGCGGGTGGGGCATCGCCGCGAACTCCCGGACCCGCTGCGCGAGCATCGAATCACTGCAGACGGTGCCGGTCAGATCGCCGACGTGGACGACGAAAGCGAGGCGCTCCGCCGCGATGGTGTCGAGCACCGCCCGGTATGCCGCTAGCTTCGGCTCGCGGAGAGAGTCCGTCGGCGTGGTATACGGCATGTCGCCGAACACCGCCACGCGGAAGGCGCCCGCCTGCGCGGCGGCGCACGCCGGGGCGAGGGCGCACGCCGGGGGGAGCAAGAGAGTTAATAGAAGGCGAACCGGGGCCGCGCAGTCGCCCGCCCTGGCGATTACGTCACGCGCCAGTCCGCCTTTTCGGCGACCGGGCCGTCCACTACCGGGGCGGCCAGGCGCGCGCCCCCTCGAGCGAGCAGCGGTCGCGATAGCCCTGATCCGGAGAGCGTTGCTCACCAGGCGTCGGGTACGCCGGAGGTGGCTGTTCGGGGTCATGTGGTGCCGGGGGTAGCCGTGAGCGGGACGGGAAAAACCAACATCTGTATCACCCAGGTTGTCAGGGTGTCATCGACGCGCTAATCTGCCGGGATGGACAGTGACCGCCGCTCGAGGGTCCGGTGAAGCGATCAAGAGCGATGCGCCTGATCACCCTTGTTGTCGCCTTGCTCTTCCCCAGGATGAGCGAGGCACTGGGGGCGAATACCTGTGCGCACCATGGATCGCCAGAAGCCGCGAGCCCGCCACAGCATGGGTCGCCAGTCGCGACTCACCTTCACAGTCTACAGGACGCGGCGGAGCACTCCGGAAAGTCGGAACCTCACGGCGACGGCTCCGGGCCGTGTACCTGCTCCGGCCCCTGCCACGCGGGCGAAGCCACCCTTCCGAGCGATTCGCCCGCCGGCCACTCGGCCAGGCTCCTCTTCACCGGGACCACTGTCGGATGCAGCGGGGCGGACCATCCGCACCTGATCGAACTCGCTTTTTTCCAGCCCTACAAGACGGCGCCACCTCCAGTCAACTGAGACAACCGTAGTCACCGCCCGCTGCCCCGTGTAGATCGTCGGATCCGTCCGATCGGCTGCCCGAGGTTGGCGATCGTCTCACGATTGCCTGGAGGCAGACCCGTGAACTCGTTCTCCGCGTTCATCAATCGGGGGCGTTCCATCGCTCCCCTATTTCTACTCGCCGCCTGCACGCTGGCTCGCGAGTTGGCGGCGCAAGAGCACGGCGCCGATCATACCCACGAGGATGATGGCGTCCTGCATTTCGTCCACCCTCTGGTCTCCGAGTCCGTCTCCCCGGACACCAAGGTCCGCCTGGACTACATCCTTCGCGATCCCGGCTCCGAGACTGAGCTGGAGCTGGAGGCGGAGTATGCGTTCCGTCGGACGTTCAGCATCGAGGCGGGCGTTCATCTGGATCCCGCGGCCGCGGAGCTCGGCGATACCCACCTCCTCTTCAAGTTTGCAAACTACGCGCTCGCCCGGCGAGGCGTGCTTCTGGGCTACGGCCTGTCGGTGGGACTCCCCACGGGTGGCGGCCATGACCACGCCGAGGAGCACACGGCGGTGGAGAGACATGAGGACGGAGACGCGGAGGGCGGCGTCTACGAGTTCGAGCCTTTCGTGAACGCCGGCGTCATGCTTGGTGAGCTGGAGCTCGTCGCGTGGACGCTCGTAAGCATCCCGTCCGACCGGGCGGAGGCCGACAGGCGCCT
>JAHWJV010000138.1 GCA_019348265.1 Gemmatimonadota bacterium | reverse complement strand
TCGAAGGTGAAAGAGCTCCCGAGCACCCGCCAGCAGTGGCGCCGGAGCAGGCTCCCCGCCACCAGCAGGAGCACCCCGCCGCCGAAGGCGAAGGGCCGCAGAGCGCGGCTGATCTCCAGAACCTGGAGCAGCGAGAGGGGAAAGGCCGAGAGGAAGGCGAAGGTCATCCCGAGCCCGATCAGGCGGAGCGAACCCGCGTCGGGTGAACCCGTGTCTTCGGCGCCGGCGCGCGCACGGAGGATGAGCCGGACCTCCGGCGCAACTGCCCAGACGAATACGATCCAGAAGAGGGGGGCGAACGGGAGAACGTAGGGAAGCGGCATGCCCACACCTCAGGTCGAGGTACTTCCGGCGAAGGCGGCTCGCGCGCCGCTGCCGGCTACGATCTCAGCGCATGGCGCGAGCGAAGAAAGCCTTCAGGTACGCGGTCTCGGGAATGGCCGGGTGGACGGGATGGTCCGGACCCTGGTGGCCCTCCTCCAGGATCTGCAGCTCGCGGTCTGTCTCCTGGCCGGCGCGGAGCACCGCGTCGAGCAGCGCCTCTCGCCCGAGATGGTACGAGCAGGAGGCGGAGACGAGCACCCCTTCATCGGACAGGATCTCCAGGGCGAGGCGGTTCAGCTTTTGGTAGGCCTTTTCACCCTGCTTCTGGTCCTTCCGCCGTTTGATGAACGCCGGCGGATCGAGGACGATCACGTCGAACCGCTCGCCAGCCGCGCCTAGATCACGGAGCGCATCGAAAGCATCGCCCTGGAGCGTGGCCATCCGTCCTTCCACGCCGTTGAGGCTCGCGCTCTCCCCCACCAGCGCGAGCGCCGAGGCGGAGGAATCGACGCACACCACCTCGGTGGCGCTCGCCGCGGCTGCCTGTACCCCCCAGCCGCCGGCGTATGAGAAGACATCCAGCACGCGGCGTCCCCCGACGTAGCGGCGGAGCCGCGCGCGATTGTCGCGGTGGTCGTAAAACCAGCCGGTCTTCTGCCCGCCCGTGAGGGGAACGACGAAGCGGATTCCGTTTTCGCGGATCTCCACCCTTTCGGGGACCGTACCATGAGCCACCTCGACGTACGACTCGAGGCCCTCGAGCTCACGGCTCCCGGTGTCGTTGCGGAGGAGTATCCCGGCCGGGCCTACGAGCTCGACGAGCGCGCTGACGACCTCGGCGCGGAGCCGCTCCATGCCCGCGGTTGTGATCTGGACGACGAGCATCTCGCCGAAACGGTCGACCACCAGGCCCGGGAGCCCGTCCCCCTCGCCGTACACGAGGCGGTAGTACGGATCACCGGCGAAGAGGCGCGTCCGGAGCCCGAGCGCGCTCCCGATGCGGCGTCGGAGTAGCTCCGCGTCCAGCGCCCGGTCCGGGCGCCGACTGACCAGTCGGGCGCAGATCAGCGACCGCGGGTTTACGTAGCCCGTTCCCACCGGCGCACCGCGGCTGTCCTGAATCTGCACCGGGTCGCCCGGCTCGAAGGACGTCAGCGGAGTATGCGCTACGTCCACCTCGTTGCTGAACACCCAGAGGTGCCCTGCCCTCAGCCGACGGTCCTCATTCCGTCTGAGGCGGAGAGGCCTCATGAGAGAGGGAACAGGGAACAGGGAACAGGGAGCAGGGGGATACCGACGTCCGTCATCCGCGGACATGCGGTCGTGGGAAACGCACGGGCAGGCTGTTCGCTCTTCCCTGTTCTCTGTTCCCTGGCCTGTTTACACCGGCAGCCGCGGCGCAGGTCGCCCGGTACTCGGCTTCCGCGGTGTCGCACCAGGCGCGGTGCTTCTCGCGGTCGTTGGTGAGGACCCAGGTTTCCTCACCAACGGCACGGTAGCAGGCGACCTTGGCATCGGCGCTGGTGAGGATGCGGCAGTAGGCGATGCCGTCGGTCGCGTCGGCGTTCAGGTCGACCAGGTTCTTCGTGTAGCCGACGTGGCACCAGGGCTGGTACGCCGGGTCGCCATTCTCGCAGAGCTGGGCGGCTTTGGCGTGGTCCTGAAGTGTGTACGCGCTGATGTCACGGCCGAGGCTCTGATAGCAGGCGGTGCGGAAATCCTCCGGTGCGCCGTCGCAGGCCCGCGCGGTCGCGGGGACGTCGCCGCCGTTGAAGAACAGGATCGCGGACGTCTGCATGCTGTAGCAGGAGCGCAGGTAACGCACGTCCAGCGTATTGCAGGGGTAGAGTGGATCGTTCTTGTCGAGCGCCTTGTACGGCTCCCCGGCGGGCGCGCCGTGCCCCATCGCGGCATGGTCCATCGCGGCCGCTTCCGCGGCTGTGTGTCCCATCGCGGCGTGATCGACGGAGGGAGTGGCCGTGCTGGTGTGGCCCATCGCTGCGTGGTCCACGTCGGCGTTGCCGGCAGGGTCATGCCCGTGAGCTCCGCCGGCTTCCGGGCGGCCCACCGTGTGATGGGGCGCGGTGGCCTGCACCACGTTCTCCATGAACGCGCCGCCGTAACAACCCTCACGCTCCCACGCTTCGCGTAGCAAGTCGCAGCCGCCGAGCATGCGCGGAAGGTGGTGCTGGTGCACCATCGCGAGCCCGTGTCCCATCCCGTGCACGCACTGGAAGAGGATCCAGCGCTTGCCCGGATCACCGCGGTAGCTCCCGCACAGCTGATTCACCGCGTCGGCCGTGACGGCTTCCGGGCCCGAGGACCCTACCAGGTCGGCGAAGTACGACTGGATCACCCCGTGATAGCAGCCGGACTGGAAAATCGGAGTGCACTCCGAAAAGGTGGCGCCCACCTCGTCGCGGCCACGAAACGCCGCGAGACCGATCGAGTGGGCGTACAGATGGCCCTCGCGCCGCACGTCCCTGTCCGCCTCTCCGAGACGCTCCAGGACCGTCATGGTCGCGCCTACTCCTGCCTGCTTCAGCAGGGCAAGGAGCTCCGAGTCGAAGCAGCTCGTGCGCTTCTCGCCGGCGAGGGATCCGCAGCGAGACTGCAGTGCCGACACCTGCTTGGTGACAGCGTCGGAAGCCGGGCTCTGCGCCAGGGCGAGCGGAGCCAGGCAGAGGGTCGCGCAGGTCGCGGCCAACGCCCCGACCGACAAACGTATCGAGCTCATCATCTGTGCCTCGCGGCGAACGTTGGATGCGAGCGCAAGAGGCGCACGGAATCGCCGATGAGGTAACACCCCGCCGGCGAGCCCGCTACCCCGGCGCTGCGAGAGTCGTTCCAGCGCACGCGCAAAAAAGGAGCGGACCCCCCCTCGGGAATCCGCTCCGCAGCGTCCGACGTGGAGGACCCCCACCCCGCGCCCTCCCGACTCTCGGGCTGGGGCCTGAACGCAGACTGGGATAAGGGCCCTCCTTTCACGATGCGGCCCAGGGGGGACCGCGGCCGATCCGTCACCGTCACCGTCACCAACGCTTCCACTTCACCAGCCCATCGCGGTGAACGAGGTGGCAACGTCGTGCCGGAGGATGACCAGCCAATAACCGGCGGGATTGCTGGGTTTTTCGGCCGGCCCCGGGCTCTTTCGGGAGAAATGTTTTCCGGCCGGGAACGATGTTTACGACGCGGGGCGCCAGAGCGGAGGCGCGGGGTGCAGGGGGGGAAGTTCAGTAATCCCACCGGGGGCCGATACTTGGAAGCAGGTCTTGCCTAACCGGGGGTACGGGGCACAGGTTATGCCTGTTCGGACCGTACCTGAAGACCCGCACGAGCATGGTCTGACTCCTTGCGGGGAGTCGCACGTGTCCGGGCAATGCGTTCACCAGCAGTAGGTTGAGGCATGCGAGAACTGCTACGGAGCGGTTGTCGGCCGGTGCTATTCGTGCACCCTGGCCGCCGTACGCTGGGGGTGGTTTTGCTGACCCTCTTTGTGGCGACCAACCTGGCCGAGGCCCAGACCCAGACGCGAAGCGACTCTTCGCTTCGCCCCATTCCGGACTCCGCACGTACCAGCGGGTCGCTCTACTTCAAGAGGACCCTCCCCTTCGAGACCGAGTTCCTTACGCGAGTCGCCGAGATGGCGCTCGAGCGGGCGCGTTCGGCCGCGCGCCCGGAGAATGCCGCCGCGCAGACGTACGCGCAGCGCTATGGGATCTCGCGGGACCTCGCGCATAGGATCATCAGCGTAGCCCGTGCGGAGGGAATAGACCCGGAGCTCGCCTTCCGCCTGGTGCGAGTGGAGAGCCGTTTCGTGACGCGCGCTCATGGGCCGAGCGGATCGCTCGGGCTCACCCAGCTGATGCCCTCCACGGCGCGCAGCATCGACCGAACCGTGAACACGGAAGCGGAGATCCTCGACCCGCAGACGAACCTGCGGCTCGGCTTCCGCTACCTCCGCTCGATGATCGACAAGTACAAGGGCGACGTTCGGCTCGGGATCCTCGCGTACAACCGCGGCCCGGTGGCGGTCGACCGCGCGATCCGCAGCGGGCGCGATCCGGAGAACGGCTACTCACACCTGGTTTTCGGCACGAAGTCGCAGAATCCGTATCGCGGACGCGGAGTAGCGCAGAAGTAAGGCTATCAGCTATCAGCTATCAGCTATCAGCTATAAGATATCAGTGCATAGGTAAGCGGCCCCCTCTCGGTGAGTGCGAGAGGGGGCCGTGCTTTTACTGATAGCTGATAGCTGATAGCTGATAGCTGATAGCCTATATCCCGCTCGCCAGCACTCTCGGCACCGACCGCTCACCCGGGCGGCCGAAGTCGATGTCGTAGTAGTAGCCGTCCCCTTCGAGGGCCTCGATCTGCTCCGCGGTGATGCCCCACTCACCGTCGGCGCCGAGGATGCGGAGCGGGCGGCCGGCCTCCTGCTCCCGGGTGAAAAAGAGCATCGCCATCTTCTCGGCGCCGGGCGAACCTTCACGCAGGATCAGCGGCGAGTAGTACTCGATGAGCTCACTGAGCGGGTCCATCAGGCCGTCGGCGCCGGTGGGCTGGCCATTTTCCGGGCGAACAAGGGTAATCCTCCGCTCCCCGCCCTCCACGAACTGCACGATCCCATACGCCATGTTCTCTCTCCTCGACACGCTGGTGGTGGTCGAGGCGGAGCTAGCAATGAGCGGGCCGCAGGTGGTCGCGCGAGCGCGAGCTACCAGCCGCGCTTGGTCGTGATCACGATCACGCCCGCGGAACCGCGCGAGCCATACATGGCGGTGGAGCCGGCGTCCTTGAGGACGTCGATGCTCTTCACGTCCCGCGGGTCGATCCCCGCGAGCACCGCGTCCGCGTTGGCGTTGCTGATCGGCAGGCCGTCGACGACATAGAGCGGCTCGTCGTCAGCCAGCATCGTGTGCGAGCCGCGGATGCGTACCGAGAGCCGGCCGTTCGGGAGGCGCCTGGCCGAAACACCCGCAACGCGCCCGGCGAAGAGGTCCTCGATCCGCGAGATCTGCCCCGCCTGGCTGAGGTCGACGCTGCTGACCGCCCCCGCCTGCCCGGTCGGGCGCGCGGAGAGGCCGAGCTCCGCAAGCTCGGCCCGCGTCAACGTGCGACTGGTCGCGCGATAGCAGCCGGTCGCCGCGACCAGAATGGCAAGCGCGAATATACCGCGCGTCAGCCGGATCATCTGTGTACTCATCGTCACACCTATAGAAAGAGATCTTCCCGTCCCCCTCCCCGTCGATCGCCAGCATCCTTCGCGCCAACCGTCGCGCAGTCCCTGCTCGAACAATGGACGGTACCCAGGGCGAAAGCAACGTTGTCGTGCCCTAGGTTGCGGTGGCCGGTTCGTCGTCGCAGATATCGGAGCCCGGTCGCAGTCCGCCCCCGGGAAGCCACCGCCGCCAGGAGCCGCGATTCGTGAGCAAGATGGACGAGGTCATCATCGTGGCACCCCGGCGGGAGATCTTCACGGATGAGCGCGACACCTTCCACGGCTTTCTCCCGCTCGCCGACCCTCGCCTCGAGCCGATCCTGCGCGGTCTGTGCGCATCGCCGCGAGGCGCGCGGCGCGGCGATGTGGAAGAGGACCCGTCCCTGAAGCAGCCGATCCCCTACGTGGTCGTACGCCGCTGGGGAGAGGGAGGGGTCGCGGAGGTATTCGCGTACACCCGGCTGACCGGCGGCGGCGAGGCGAGGCTTCACGGCAAGGTCTCTGTCGGCGTCGGCGGCCACATGAACCGCGACTTCAGCCATGAGACGCTGGAGACCGTGGTGTGGGAGGAAGCGGCACGTGAGCTCGCCGAGGAGCTGCAGTTCGCGGACGAGAGCGGCGCGGAGGTGGAGCCGCCCCATGCTCGCTTCATCGGCCTGATCAACGACGACACCGGACCAGTGCAGCAGGTCCACCTGGGACTCCTCGCCATCGCTGAAGTCCCCCGTGGCGTGCAGGTGAGCGTCCGTGAGACCGACCAGCTGGAAGGATCCTGGGCGACGCTCGCCGCCCTCCGCCACCCGGACTGCCTCGCCCGCATGGAGAGCTGGTCGGTCCATGCTCTCGACGGAATAGGGAACAGATAGGGAACAGGGGGCAGGGAACAGCGAGAAACAAAGCGAGGGGGCCGCCATCTCGTCGGATGGCCGCCCCCTCGCCGCTACGGGCATGCTGTTCCCTCTTCCCTGTTCCCTACCTCAGCGCCTTTTCCGCCTCCGCGAGCACGAGCCAGCCTTCCAGCGCCTCGGTCGGGAGCACGTCACGGGGGACGCGGGCGGTGGGCCACGGGGCCGCGGCGTCGTTGAAATCGCCGTGGTACAGGTTCATGGTCGCCTCGACGATCGCGCGGCCGGCGGCAGCGCCCCTCTCCTCGTCGAGCCTGGAGAGCGTCTCCAGGGTGCGAAAGGCGCTGCGCGCAAAGGCATCGGCGAGAAGGGTGGCGTACTCGCGGCGGATCACCTCGTTCGGGAGGCGATCGGCCCGGTTCATCAGACCGGCGAGCGCCGCGTCGTCCTTCGCCTTGACCCCGCGGTCCAGGAGCAGGGCGGCGACTTCGGGCCAGCGGGTGCTCTCCTTCTTGAGGCGAAGCTCGTTGTCGAGGACTACCAGCAGCCCACGGGTCGGAAGCGCCTTCCATCCATCGAGCGTCGGGTCTGCCGGCGCCGGGCGGGCCGGGTCGAAAGTGGCCTTCGCCTTCTGCGCCTGCAGACGCTCCGGCGTCACCACTCGCTCCGGGACGCTCTCTCCACCGACGATCACCACCTCCGTGCCGACCTGGACGTTGTGATAGAGACGGAGCGCGTCCTTGTTCGACAGGCGGATGCAGCCGTGCGAGACGCGCTGTCCCAGAAGCTCCGGCTTGTTCGTCCCGTGAATCGCAACGTCTCGGCCGATGTACATGGCCGCCGCGCCCAGCGCGCCGGGGAAGCTCCGCTTCGGGTCGGCAGGGGGTGGTATGGGCAGCCCATTCTCGACGAAGTACCAGTCGGCCGCGTACCAGACCGGGTTCTGCTCCTTGTACTGCACCTGGAAAGTGCCGTCCGGGGTTGCGAACTTCCACTCCTGCTCGCCCGCCTGAAGGCGCAGCCCGGTGCCGGTGCCCACCGGTGCCGACCAGAGCGTGAGGTCGCCCTGCTTGAAGAAGAGTCGGTTCTGCTCTACGTCGATCACCACCGCGTAGCGGCCGCGGGCCAGTGCGCTGCTCGAGGCGTCGTTCTCGCCAGTCACGGCGCTGACGGCGTTCGCCGCCGCGGCCACAGCCGCCGGGCTGAAGGCCAGAGCGGCGTCCTGCGCGGCCGCCGGCGTCGCTCCCGCGGCGAACGCGGCGGAACAGAGAAACGCGCTGAGGCGGTTGATCGGGGTGCGGCAGAAGCTCGGTTTCATGGACGGTTCAACAATTCTTCGGTTCTATCTTGCGAGTTCGTCGTGCACGCACGACTGAGCAATCGCTATGCCATTTACCGGTTTACGCGATTCCGGGTGGGCTTAAGTTTTTTGAATTTGCACTTGCGCCCGCCGTGCGGGGCGAAGTCAAGGGAGGGCTCTCAACTCTGTAGTATCGGCCGGCGCTGGTGAAGCTGGAGCGTTACGGCCATATTTGCAGCGCTTTTCGCCGGCAACCCTCAGTGACCAGGATGATGGACGGAATCTCGAGCGCGCGCGATCCTTGGGTCGTTCACAAGTTCGGCGGGACGAGCGTCGCGAACGCCGAGCGGTACCGGCACGTGGCTCAGGTGCTGTCCGAGCGGCCGGAGCCGCGCAAGGCGGTGGTCGTCTCCGCGATGAGCGGGGTGACGGACGCGCTGATCCGCGCGGTCGACCGGGCGGAGCGGCGGGACCCCGAGTATCAGACGGTCCTCGAGGATCTTCGGCGGCAGCATCGGGAGGTAGTGTCGGAGCTGATGCCCCTGGAGCGGGGGCGCGAGCTGATGGAGAGGATCGAGCGCGACCTCGGCGACATCGCGGACGTGTTGCGCGGAATATGGCTGCTACGCTCCCATTCGCTGAGCGCCATGGAGCTGATCTCCGGCTATGGGGAGGTGTGGTCGGCGCAGATGCTGGCACACCACCT
>JAHWJV010000137.1 GCA_019348265.1 Gemmatimonadota bacterium | reverse complement strand
CTCGTCGCCATCCTCGTCGAGGCGATCTTCGACATCGGGCCGTCGTTCGTCTCGCCCACGCAGATGAACCCCGCCGGGTGGCAGCTCAACGTCCCGAAGCTCCCCGAGCAGGTGGTCGACCTGCCGGACCTCTCGCTCCTAGGCGCTGTCTCGCTGTTCGGCGGGTTCGCCCGGGTCGGTGTGCTGGCCGCCGTGCTGCTGGTGTTCCAGTACGGTCAGCCGCGGATCTTCTACGCGATGGCGCGTGACGGGCTTCTGCCTGCCTGGGCGGCGAAGGTTCACGGGAAATACCGGACCCCGTACATCACCACGCTGGTGACCGGCGTCGCGGTGGCGGTGGGTGCACTGTTCGCCGACGAGAACGAGATCTACGACCTGACCAACATCGGCACCCTCTCGGCGTTCGCGATGGTGTGCATCGGCGTGCTGGTGCTGCGCTACAAGGACCCGCACCGGCACCGGCCCTTCCGCGTCCCCATGGTCTGGCTGGTGACGCTCACCGGCGCGGGCGCCTGCGTCTACGTGATGGCTGGTCTACCGGCGCGGGCATGGGAGCGCTTCGGCGTCTGGCTCGCCATCGGTCTGGCGATCTACTTCCTGTACGGGTACCGCCGCAGCACGCTGCGGGGTGCCGCGGCGGCGACGCGGGTGGACCCCCCGCCGCGATAGTGGACGCGCCGGTAAGCTACGCCCCCGCCGATCGCGACGCCCTCCCCCGGCGCCTCGGGATCTGGAGCGCCGCCGCCGTCCTGGTCGGCTCGACGATCGGGAGCGGGATCTTCCGGGTGCCGAGCACGGTCGCGGGGGACGTCGGTACGGTCGGGGCGATGGCGTTGCTCTGGGTGCTGGGCGGGCTCGTCGCGCTTTTCGGCGCGCTCACCATCGCCGAGCTCGCCGTCCTCTTCCCCAGGTCCGGGGGGATCTACGTCTTCCTTCGGGAAGCGTACGGCCCCCTCCCCGCCTTCCTCTTCGGCTGGACGGAGCTGCTGGTCATCCGGCCGTCGGCGTTGGGCGCGATCGCCATGCTCTTCGCGGAGTACGTGCAGGAGTTCGTGCCGATCTCCGAGCGAGGCGTTCGGCTCGTAGCGGCCGGCGCGATCCTGCTACTCGCCGCGGCGAACGCTCGCTCCGTCACATGGGGCGCCGCGGTGCAGAACGTGTCAACGGCCGCGAAGGTGCTGGCGCTCTCCGGTCTCGCGGTCCTGGCGTTCGCCCTCGGCGATGGAAGCCGCGGCGCGCTGGGCACGGGTGAGTTCGACCTGACGCCCATCTCCTGGGGCGGCTTCGGGGTCGCGCTGATCGCGGTGATGTGGGCATACGACGGATGGGCAGACCTGACCTTCGTCGCCGGCGAGGTGCGCGATCCCGCCCGCACTCTGCCTCGCGCCCTGCTGGGCGGCACCGCCGCGATCATCGCCATATACCTCTTCGTCAACGCGGCGTACCTGTACGTCCTCCCCGTCGCGGAGATGGCCGGCCGTCCCCTCGTGGCCGCGGACGCCGCGCGCAAGATCTTCGGGGAGCCCGGCGCCGCAGTCGTCGCGGCGATGGTTATGACGTCTGCCTTCGGCGCCCTGAACGGCGCGATGATGACGGGTCCGCGCGTCTTCTTCGCCATGGCGGAGGACGGACTCTTCTTCCGGCAGATCGCGGCGGTGCATCCCGTCTACCGGACCCCCTGGGCCGCTATCGTGTTGGCGGCGCTGCTGGGGATCGGCTACGTCTCCATCCGCACCTTCGAGCAGCTCGCGGACGCTTTCATCCTCGGCATCTGGCCTTTCTACGCCATGGCCGTTGGTGCCGTGTTCCTGCTGCGGCGCAAGCGCCCCGACCTCCCCCGCCCCTACCGCACCGTCGGCTACCCGGTCGTGCCGCTCGTCTTCCTCGCCGCGTCGGTTCTCATGCTCCTCAACGCGGCGGTCGAGCAGCCCGTCTCCACCCTGACCGGCTTCGCGATCATCCTCCTCGGCGTGCCGGTCTTCTTCCTCTGGCGACGACTCCGGCCCACCGCGCCCCGCTAGCTCGCCGGGCGCCAAGTTGCTGGCGTTTCGTATGGGACGTATTGTACGGCGTCTCCTGTCCCACGGATTTCCTGAGGAATCATGAAGCTACCGACCTTTTCGTCGAGCGTTCTCCTGCTCGGCGGACTCGCGATTACATCCTGTTCAGGTGGCGGCGGCGACGCGGCGAACGAGATCCTGATCGGTGAGTACGGCTCCCTCACCGGCACCACCGCCACCTTTGGCATCTCGACGAAGAACGGGATCGACCTGGCGATCGACGAGGTGAACGCCGCGGGTGGCGTCCTCGGCAAGCAGCTGCGGGTGATCGTGGAGGACGATCAGGGGCGCCCCGAAGAGGCGCAGACGGTGGTCACGAAGCTGATCACCAGGGACGAAGTCGTGGCGATTCTCGGCGAGGTCGCCTCCTCCCGCACGCTGGCCGCCGCGCCGGTCGCGCAGTCCAACGGGATCCCGATGATCACCCCGTCTTCGACCAACCCCAAGATCACCGAGGTCGGAGACTACATCTTCCGTGTCTGCTTCATCGACCCCTTCCAGGGGTTCGTGATGGCGAAGTTCGCCGCCACCACGCTGAAGGTGCGGAACGTCGCGATCCTGACCGACGTGAAGAACGACCATTCGGTGGGGCTGACGCAGGTATTCACGGAAGAGTTCGGGAAGCTGGGAGGCAGGATCGTAGCGCGAGAGAGCTACAGCGAAGGGGATACCGACTTCAGCGCGCAGCTCACCTCGCTGCGCGCGCGGAATCCCGACGCCATCTATGTACCGGGTTACTATACGGAGGTCGGGCTGCTGGCGCGGCAGGCTCGGCAGCTCGGGCTTGACGTTCCGCTACTCGGCGGCGACGGCTGGGATTCGCCGCGACTGACCGAGATCGGCGGCCCGGCGATGAACAACTCCTACTTCTCGAGCCACTACTCGCCGCAGGATACCAGCCAGCTGGTGCGGCGGTTCGTCGGTCAGTACCAGGAGCGGTTCGGCGAGGTGCCGGACGGCCTGGCGGCCCTCGCGTACGACGCCGCGAAGCTCCTCGCCGATGCCATCGCCCGAGCCGGCTCGGCTGAGCCGGCCGCGATCCGCGACGCGATCGCGCAGACGAAGGGATTCGTCGGCGTGACGGGAACCATCTCAATCAATGCCCAACGGAACGCCGACAAGGCCGCCACCGTGGTCCGCGTCGCCGGGGGCAAGCTGGAGTTCGTGGAAACGATCCGTCAATAGGGGCGCGTCTTGGAGACCTTCCTCCAGCAGGTCATCAACGGCATCTCCCAGGGCAGCGCCTACGCGCTGCTCGCGCTGGGGTACACGATGGTGTACGGCGTGCTGCGGCTTATCAACTTCGCCCACGGGGACGTGTACATGGTGGGCGCCTTCGCGGGATACTACATCGCGAACAACGACGCGGTGCAGGCCAATCTCGGCGCTTCCTGGATGACCGCGGTGGTCGTGATGGCCGGGTCGATGGCGGTCTGCGCGTTCCTCGGCATTCTGATCGAGCGCTTCGCGTACCGTCCGGGGCGCGGGAATTCGCCATACACGCTGGCCTTCTGGCTGGCGATCGTGGGCTCCAGCGTCGGGCGCATGGTGGGGGGGAGCACGCCCGCGCTGCTGGCCGGCGCGGCGGCGGGGGCGGTCCTGGGGGTGGGGCTCGACCGGTTGGGGATCCGCCCGGCGCGGCAGTCGTCCCACCTCACGCTTCTCATCATTGCCATCGGCGTGTCGCTCTTCCTGGAGAACGGAGGCCAGCTCGCCTTCGGAGCCGACCCCAAGTTCTTCCCCGAGATCATCCCCACGCGACGCATCCAGCTCGGCGGGCTGACGGTCGACAGCCAGCGGCTCACCGTCCTCGGCGTCTCCGTCGTCCTGATGGTGCTCCTGACGCTGATCATCAACTACACGAAGACGGGGAAGGCGATGCGGGCGGTGTCCTTCAACCTGGACGCGGCGAAGTTGATGGGGATCAACACGGACCGGATCATCGCCTTCACCTTCGCGCTCGGATCGGCGCTGGCGGGCGCGGGCGGGATCCTGGTGTCGCTGCTCTACCCCCGCATCGATCCACTGATGGGGATCATGCCGGGTCTCAAGGCCTTCGTCGCCGCAGTTCTCGGCGGGATCGGCAGCGTCCCCGGCGCGATGGTAGGCGGGCTGATCATCGGGCTCGCCGAGGTGATGGCGGTCGGATACGGCCAGTCGACGTATCGGGACGCGACGGCGTTCGTCATCCTCGTACTCATCCTGCTGCTCAGGCCATCGGGGATCATGGGCAAGCGGACCAGCGAGAAGGTATGAAGAAGGCTGCCTTCTGGATCGCGGCGCTCGCGGTCCTGGGCGGACTCCAGCTCTTCGTCCGCGACATCGTCGGGGCCTACAACTATCAGATCCTGGTTCTGGTCGGGATCAACATCATCCTGGCCGTCAGCCTCAATCTCATCAACGGGTACACCGGCCAGTTCTCGATCGGGCATGCCGGCTTCTACGCCGTGGGGGCGTATACCTGCGCGGGAGTGGTCGTCTACGGCCAGGAAGCGATCCGCGGGGCGACCGGCTTCCTCCCGGAGCTCGGCCAGAACACGGTGCTGCTGCTGGTAGGGCTCCTCTGCGCCGCCATCGCCGCCGGACTGGCGGGCCTCGCCGTCGGGATCCCGTCGCTGCGGCTCCGCGGCGACTACCTGGCGATCGTCACCCTCGGATTCGGCGAGATCATCCGCGTCCTGATCCTCAACGTCGAGGCGGTCGGCGGCGCCCGTGGGTTTTCCGGGATTCCGCAGCTCAGCAACTTCTTCTGGGTCTATCTCGGCGTCGTCGTCACCGTGGTGACGGTGCACAACCTGGTGCAGTCCAGCTATGGGCGGGCGTTCATCTCCATCCGCGACGACGAGATCGCCGCCGAGGCGATGGGCGTGGACACTACCCGGTTCAAGGTCCTCTCCTTCGTGGTGAGCTCCATCTTCGCCGGGATCGCCGGCGGGCTCTTCGCCCACTTCACCATGTACCTGCACCCGAACACGTTCCTGTTCACCACCTCCTTTTACCTGATCATCATGATCGTGGTGGGCGGACTGGGGAGCATCGAGGGCGCGATCACCGGCGCGATCCTGGTGACGGTGCTTCTCGAGGTCTTCCGCGAGTTCGGCGCCTTCCGCCTTGTGAACTTCGCGATCCTCCTGGTGCTGATCATGATCTACCGCCCGACCGGGCTGCTAGGGAGCTGGACGCTGGTCCGAGCCGGCCGTCGCCCCGGTAGGGCCGCGTAGGAGAGGCGGGATGGCCATTCTGGACGTCAAGGGCTGCACCAAGACCTTCGGCGGTCTGGTGGCGGTGAAGGACCTGAACATCTCGCTGCGGCAGGGAGCGCTCTACGGGCTGATCGGGCCGAACGGGGCGGGGAAGACGACGATCTTCAACCTGATCACGGGCGTCTACACGCCGGACGAGGGCACGATCACCCTCGCGGGGCACGAGATCCAGGGGCGTAAAGCCTCCGCGATCGCGCGGCTCGGCATCTCCCGGACCTTCCAGAACATCCGGCTCTTCGGGAGCATGACGGTGCTGGAGAATGTGAAGGTCTCGCAGCACATGCGGAAGTCGCAGGGGCTGATGGACGCCATCCTGCGCACGAGCCGCCTGCGGGAAGAGGAGGAGCGGATCGAGCGCGACGCGATGGAGCTGCTGAAGATCTTCCACCTGGACGAGCGGGCGCACGACCAGGCCCGCACCCTCCCGTACGGATCGCAGCGCCGTCTGGAGATCGCGCGGGCGCTGGCCACGGAGCCGAAGGTACTGCTGCTCGACGAGCCCGCCGCGGGGATGAACCCGCAGGAGGCGGTCGAGCTGATGCACCTGATCAAGCGGAGCCGCGACGACTTCGGCGTCACCGTGCTGCTGGTGGAGCACAACATGAAGGTGGTGATGGGCGTCTGCGAGACGATCCAGGTGGTCGACTACGGTGAGACCATCGCGCTCGGCGCGCCCAGGGAGATCCAGGAGGACCCGCGAGTAATCGAAGCGTACCTGGGGGGCGCGTGATGCTCGAGCTGCGCAACGTCTCCAGCGGGTACGGGGCCATCGAGGCACTCAAGGACGTCACCCTGCGGATCGGGCGTGGCGAGATCGTGACGCTGATCGGGGCGAATGGGGCGGGGAAGTCGACGACGCTGCGCAACATCACGGGGCTGGTGCCGCTCACGGCGGGCGAGATCCTGTTCGACGGGAAGTCGCTGAAGGGAATGCCGACGCACCGGATCACCGCGGCCGGAATCTCCCTCGTCCCGGAGGGGCGCGCGATCTTCGCGAACCTGACGGTCCTGGAGAACCTCGAGATGGGCGCCTATCTTCAGAGGGACCGGGCGCGGAACGCACGGGAGATGGACCGCATCTACACGCTTTTCCCGCGATTGAGGGAGCGCCGCAAGCAGGCGGCGGGCACGTTGAGCGGCGGGGAGCAGCAGATGCTGGCGATCGGCCGGGCGTTGATGACCGGCCCACGGCTTCTCCTGCTGGACGAGCCGTCGCTGGGCCTCGCGCCACTGCTGGTCCACACCATATTCCAGGCCATTGACGCGATCAACCGCGAGGGCACCACCATCCTGCTGGTGGAGCAGAACGCGAACGCCGCGTTGAAGCACTCGCACCGGGCGTACGTGCTGGAGACGGGAAGTATCGTGATGGAGGGTCCCTCCCAGCAGGTGGCGGGAGACCCGCGGGTGAAGGAAGCCTACCTCGGTGAAGCCTAGAGCTAAGCGGCGCGGTGTGGAACCTTTCATCTTCATCGGGTACCTGTTCTCCATCCAGGTATGGGGCTGTACCAGGGGATCTGAAAGGCTATTGGTCACCGGCTAATCGCTCGACTGATAGCCGATAGCTGATGGCCTTTTTCACGGAGTTTCGTTGTTCGACCACCTCAAGCAACGCAATCGAGCGCGGCAGTTCTACCGAAGCGCGGCGGGGTCTCTGCTGATCCACGCCGGGCTGGTCGGTATTCTCATCTGGCGAGCGGGCGACGATTTCGCGGGGTTCCTCGTGGGCAACGACGTCCCGGGCGTGGGGCTGGGGACAGGGCCGACGAGCGGGCCGGCCGGAGGCGGAGGCGGGGGCAGCGAGCAGATCGAGTACATCGACATCGCACCGATGGTCACGCCGGAGATCGAGCCGCTGGTGGTGCCGGCGACCGACTCCGTGCTGCCGCCCGAGATCCCGCCGCCGGCCCCTCCCGCGGTGGAGACGCCCGCACCGGTGGCAGCCGCTCCTCCAGTGGCCGCTCCCCAGCCCACCGCCAGCGCCGGTTCGGGTGCCGGGGAGGGCCCCGGTGAGGGACCCGGCGCCGGTGCCGGCCCGGGCACCGGTCCTGGATCTGGCGGGGGCTCCGGCGGCGGTACCGGTGGTGGAGTCGGCTCCGGCGTCGGCACCGGCACCGGAGGCGGCGGTGGTGGCGATGGAACCATCCGCCCGCCCGTTCCCATGTCCGTCATCCTCCCCCCGACACCCCCTGCTTCCGTACGCGGGCGCACGGTCGAGCTGCGCCTGGCCATCGACGCGCGCGGCACCGTTACCCGCGCCGACCTGGTCACCCCCACCGGCGACCGGAACTTCGACAACCGCCTCCGCCGAACCGCCCTCGATTGGCGCTTCCAGCCCGCCCGCGATCCGGAAAACCGGCCGGTCCCAGCGCAGGTGCCGATTTCGTTCAGCTTCTGAGCCGGGCTGGCGGAGGTGATGAAGTCGTAGTCGGCAGTCTTCAGTCTTCAGTCTCGGGCACCAGCGCCGGGGGCACCTTCGGCCTGCATCCTGCCGTGTCTAGGTCACTCGCCGTAATCGAAAGGCGACGGGTGACCGACGACTGAAGACTGACGACTCCTCCTCCCATGCTCTTCCAGGACGAAGCACAGAAGCAGGAGCGGCTCGACCAGATGCGGCGCAACGCGACGGGCCTGCTGGGGCTCGCCGCGCTGGTGTTCGTGGTGGCGCGGGTGCTCGAGGGCCACTACGCGTGGCTGGGCTTCGTCCGGGCGACGGCGGAGGCGGCGATGGTAGGCGGGATCGCGGACTGGTTCGCCGTGACGGCGCTCTTCCGCTACCCCCTGGGGATCAAGATCCCGCACACCGCGATCGTGCCGACGCGGAAGGACAAGATCGGCGGGAGCCTCGGGCGGTTCGTGGAGCGCAACTTCCTTTCCCCCGACGTGCTCGCCGCAAGGCTGCGCTCCGCGCGAGTCGCGGAACGGGCCGCCGACTGGCTCCAGCGGCCGGAGAGCGCCGAGCGGCTAGCGCGCCACGCGACCGAGGGAATCGCGGTGATGGTGCGGTCTCTGGACGAGAGGGAAGTGGAGGCGCTGATCGCCCGGCTGACCCCCGCCGTGGTCACCGAGCCCGGCCGCC
>JAHWJV010000136.1 GCA_019348265.1 Gemmatimonadota bacterium | reverse complement strand
GTCGGAGTCGTTGATCACCGCGTCGCGCCGCGCCAGCCGGCTGGTCACGGGGCCGCGGTCGTGGAGGCGAGCGCCGATGTAGAGCGCCTCGTCATCATAGAGGACGTAGACCTCGGTGCGCTCGCTCACGGGCTGCCCCTCGCGTGGGTCCAGCTGCGTGAACGTGGTCACCGGGGTCGCCGCCGCCCAGCCACTCTCCGAGAGCCGCCCGTCCAGGGAGATTGCACCCCGCAGCGCGGCCGCGCGCGCGACCGGCGCCGCCGCGTGCGAGACGGAGCCACCGCCCTGCCCCGCTCCCGGAGCGGCGCCCACGGCGAGTACCAGCACGGCCAGAGCCGCGATGCGGCCCAAACGGCCGGCTCTTGCCCCCATGAACATGTTCTGGTCGTATCGGTCAGGATGCAGGTCCGGTGATGGCGCCGCGGCCCGCAAGGTACGGGCGGCCGTCACCGCGCGCGAGATACGCGTGCGGTGCGGAAGGTCGCCACGGGCGCCGCCTTCGGGCCTTTCCGCTGCTCAGGCGAAGCGCGTCTCCCCCGGCTGCTACGGCGTCTGCCGATGGACATTCTGCGCTAGCACGGCGTCCGGCGAGCCGCGGGAGGTCGGGGCCTCAGAGATCACTCCGTCTGGCGTCCGCCTGGGGCTTCACGAGCGAGCTGAGCGCGAGCAACGCGGCCCCGAAACCCATGAACAGGCCGATGCGCCAGACCACCGGGACGCGCTCGAGATCCACGAGCATCAGCTTGAGGATCGCGAGGGCGATCGCCGAGAGGGCGACCAGCTGCAGCCCGTGCGTGCGCGCGGAGCGCCGGTCCCGCCAGAGCAGCGCCAGCAGGAGGAGCAGCGCCCCGTAGCTCCCCCAGGCGAGCGTCACCATGCTGGTCCCGTTGGCGCCGCTCCCCAGCTCCTTCGCCAGCCAGACGAGGAAGAGCGCGTGGGCGGCGAGGCCGTACGCTCGCGCCACGCGCCGTTGCGGGACGAAGCGCGCCGCCACGAGGGCCCACACAAGCGCCGCGAGCTGCGCCCAGGCGAGAGAGTCCATCGCGGCGGCCGGCGCCTCCCAGGAATCCGCCGCGATCCCGGCGGCGAGGAAGAGGAAGACCGTACCCCCCACCCCGCCGAGCCCGGCGAACCCGGCCAGCCTGCCCGCGCAGACGAAGAGCATCGCCTCGGCGCCCAGCAGTAGCACCCTGGCAGCCTCGTGGTCCAGCACCATGAAGCTCCCCGTCGCGCAGAGCGCCCCCGCGACGGGCCAGCCGGCGCCGGTAACCGGATTCGGCCGACGGCTCCCGACTCCGGCCACGAACGCGTAGACGGCGGCCGCGGCGAGAAAGAGGGCGCCGATCTCATCGTCCGGGAGGGCCCAGGCGCGCCCGGTGAGGTAGAGCGCGGCGGTGGTCCCGCCGACGCCGAGCACACGCAGCTGGACCACCGCCGGGATGCTCCCCCACCCGCGCCGCAGCGCGAGCGCGGTCTGTGGCCGGACGATCCCGCGAATGAAGGGGAGCAGCGCGCCGGCGACCCAGGTGAGCGCCAGCGCGCCCTGCACCATCCAGCGCTCGCCGCCCGCCGCGTACTGGACGGCGACGCTGAGCGCCGCGATCGATCCGACCGCGTACGTCCAGAGCAGCGACGGCCAACCGCGCAGCCAGTACAGCACCGCGGTCCACGCCACGACCAGGGCGCTGTACACCGACAGTTCGAGCACCGCCGGCGTGGCGCGATGCAGGAGGAGCGGAGTGGCGAAGCCGCCCAGCGCTCCGAGGCTCGCCAGGGAAGGATGATCCTGCCGCCGAGCGAGTGCCAGCGCGAGGGCCATGACCGCCGCCATGTACACGAACGCGGCGCCGTAGCTGACGAGCTGGTACAGCTGGAATGCGGCGAACCCGGTGACGTAGAAGACGGCCAGCGCGCCGGCGAGCAGGATCTGGCCGAAGCTGCGGCGCCGGGGCTCGAAGCGTAGCCCGAGCAGCAGCAGGGTGGCGGCGATCGCGAGACCGATCGCCACCCGCACGACCGGAGTCAGCCATCCCTGCTCGATGGAGTAGTTGAACAGGTAAACGAGCCCGAGGAAGAGCAGCCCCAGCCCCACGCGCCCGAGCCACTGCTCGCCCCAGTGCGCCCACCGATCCTCGCGACGCAACGACGGAGCGCTGGCCGGCGCCGGCGGCGGATCAGGGGGCGGCGGAGGCTGCACCCCGGCTGCCCCACCGGGGGACAGGCCGAGGCTGGTGTGGATCTCCATGACCATGCGCTCGAGTCGCTCGACTCTCTCCTCGAGCGTGCGGGAACTACCTCGGTCCATGAATCGGTGTTTTGGGCGGGTCGCTGCCTGTACAGGCACAATATATCATCCGCCGCGTGCGCGAATCACCGCCGGGGCGCGGCCGCGGGTTGCGCATTGAATCGAGAACGCCGCACCCGTACTATACTGACGCCGCGGGCTCGGACGCTTCCCCGCGATCCGGCGACCGCCTGCGCCACGTCCCAAACGGAGATCCAAGATGACCCGCTGCACGAGCTTCGCCACTTCCTGCGTCCTGACGCTGCTGCTCGGCGGGTGTGCCACCATGGGCAGGGTCGCGAGCGCGATCGGCGTCGGCGCCCAGCCTCCGGCGGGCGCACAGGTGCTCTTCGATGGGACTCGCGCCATGCTGGACCAGAAGTGGACCTACTGGGAGGGGCCGCGCTTCTCGTCTTCCCTGCCGATCAAGTGGGAGATCGTCCCGGACCCGGTCGACGGCGGCACCGCGCTGATGACCTCGGACCCCGCGGCCGCGAACGGCAGGTACGGCGCGGCGGACATCGTCACCAAGCAAGCATTTCGAGACTTCAGGCTGCACGTCGAGTTCCTGATCGCGAATCCCGGGGGAAACAGCGGCGTGTATCTCCAGAACCGCTACGAGATCCAGGTGCTGGATGGCGACACGACCGCCCACGGGATGGCGGCGGTGATCAACGAAGCCGCCGCCCCCTACCACCCGTATCGTGGGGTCGGGCGCTGGAACGCCTACGACATCGTCTTCCGCGCCGCCCGCTTCGCCGACGGCAAGCTCGCGGAGAAGGCGATGGTGACGATTTACTTCAACGGCGTGAAGGTCCACACCAACCGGCGCATCAACCAGGTCTGGGGCGGGCCGAACTCCGGAATCGACGGCGGCAACGACGGCGGCAAGGGGATCACCGACACCCCTGGTGGGATCAAGCTCCAGGCCGAGGGCCACGATGTGCGATACCGCAACATCTGGATAAGGGAGCTGGACCTGCAGGAGCCGAACACCGATTTCTGAGCGGAACCCGCCAGTAGCCCTGACCATGGTTCCTCACGCTCGCCGGCATCCGCGTGCGAGCAGGCTTCGAGGAGAGCGTGGGCAGCGGCGCCCCCCAGCCCGGGGTAGTCCGGGGGGCTCCGGCGTCAGAAGTGGAAGAACGCGGAGATCAGCGCGCGCGCGTCGAAATCGCGCTCGTCGGTAAGGGGGATCCCGACGCCCACGCCGAAGGACAGGTTCGACCGAGCGAATGGCTGCACCTTAACACCCGGAGCAAAGTTGGTGACCCGGTGCTCCGACGAGCCGCCGCTGCCGCGCCTACCGACGACGTGTCCCGACTGCGGGCGCCCGACCCGGTGGCAGCTGGTCGTCGTCGCCGGCGTCGACGTGATCCTCAACCCGTCGGGCAGCCACTTCGCGTTCGGCAAGGAGGAGATCCGCCGCCGCTTCGTCGTCGAGGGCTCACGCGCCTTCGGCGTCACGTACGTCTACGCCAACCTGCTCGGCAACGAGGCCGGGCGTGTCGTGTACGACGGGAGCGTCGGTCCCGTACGCGGATTGGGTGATCAGGTGCGCCTTCCACGGTCCCTTCCGTACCGCGAAGAGGCGGGTTCCGCGATAGAAGAACACCGGGTCCCGCGGCGGCTGCCGCTCTCCACGCAACAGCGGGAGCAGGCTCACTCCATCCATCACCCGGTCGCGCGGTGGCGCGCCGCCGGCCATCGCCAGCGCGGTGGGGAAGAGATCCATCGTGGAGGCCAGTGACTCGCTGACTCGGCCGGCGGCGATGGTTCCCGGCCACCAGGCGATGGCGGGTACGCGCATCCCGCCCTCCCAGGTCGAGCCTTTCCCCTCGCGCAACAGCCCCGCCGAACCACCCTGCAGGCCTCGCGTCAGCCAGGGCCCGTTGTCGCTGGTGAACACGACCAGCGTCCGCTCCGCGATCCCCAGATCGCGCAGCGCGTCGAGGATCCGCCCAACGCTCCAATCCATTTCCTCCACCACGTCCCCGTACAGCCCGCGTGGGCTCCGTCCCCGAAACTCGTCTGAGGCGAACAGCGGGACATGAGGGAACGTGTGCGGCAGGTAGAGGAAGAATGGCCGGGCGCGGTTCGCACGCATGAACCCGATGGCTTCTTCCGTGTACCGCCGCGTGAGGGTGGTCTGGTCGGCTGGCTGCTCCACCACCTGCTCTCCACGCATGAGCGGGAGCGGCGGATCGCCCCGCTGCTTCGACTCCATGTCGTTGGAATAGGGAATCCCGAAGTATTGGTCGAAGCCGTGGCGCGTGGGGAGGTACTCCGGCAGATGCCCGAGGTGCCATTTGCCGATGGCCGCCGTGGCATACCCACGCTCTTTCAGGGCCTCGGGGAGGGTGATCTCGGACTGCGGCAGCCCGCCGAGGGAATTCGGGAAGAGGACCCGCAAACGGTCTCCCGCCATCCCGCTGCGCACCGGGAGCCTACCGGTCAGCAGCGCCGCGCGACTCGGCGTGCAAACCGACTCCGCCGTGTAGAACTGCGTGAGCTTAAGGCCTTCCGCGGCCATTCGATCGAGGCGCGGCGTCCGGATCGTAGGATGTCCGTATGCGCCCAGGTCTCCGTAGCCGAGATCGTCCGCGAAGATGACGACCACGTTCGGGCGGATCTCCTGAGCCGCGATCGCGGGCGTGGAGAGCGCGAGGAACGCGAGCGGAAGAACGTAGCGCCAGGGCATCATGGGGAGCTCCTTCCTCGGGGTTTATCGGGGGCCTCTGCCGACCCTCGGGGCGCCGTCACGGGCAGTGCCCACTCGGGGACGGGGAATTTCCGTGCGGGCCCGCTCAGCCGCTCGTAGCTCTCCCAGATGTCTCCGTTCCCCAGCACCCTCGGGTCGCCGGTGCCTGCGAGGAACGCGGCCAGGCGCTCGCGGTGCTCCCGCGTGACGTTCGCGTGTGCGCGATCCGCGGCGAGGTTGTGAAGGCACGCTGGATCGTTTCGCACGTCGTACAGCTCCTCGGCCGGCTTGACCCCCACCGCGAGGTGGAGGTACGAATGGAAAAACGGATCGCCTGCGCGGGAGGTCAGGAGCGCCAGCGTCGGGCCCTCGTCTATGTCATGGTAGCTCCCATGCATGGGACCGAGCGTGCCGTTCTCCTCGTACTTCCGTGGCGCGCCTGCGGGCCAGCGCTCCGGCGCGAAGTTGCGGATGTAGAGGTAGCGACCCGTCCGGATCGCACGCTGCGGATAACCCAGGTTGTTCCACCGCGAGGAGGAGTGGCGCTCCCGCCCCGTGAATACCGCGTCCCGCGAGGGATCGACGATTCCGCTCGCTGTGGACGTCAGGACTCCGACCAGGCTCCTTCCGCTCATCGGGTACGTCCCCCGATGGGAGACGCCGGCGACCTCGAGGACGGTCGGCGTGAAGTCGACCAGGCTGACCAGGTCCTCCACCACGCGCCCGCCGGGCACCCGCCCGCCCCACCGCACCGCCATCGGGACGTGGATCCCCGCGTCGTACACCGTCCCCTTCGCCCGAGGAAAGGGCATCCCGTTGTCCGACGTGACGATGATGAGCGTGTTGTCCAGCTCCCCCGCAGCTTCCAGCATCCGCAGCATGGAGCCGAGGTGGCGGTCGGCCGACTCGATCTCACGCGCGTAGTCCAGAAGATCACTACGCACCTCACGCGTGTCCGGCAGATACCCCGGAACCTCCACGTCCTCCAGTCGCTTACCCGCCCGGATCCCGGCTCCCTCTTCGTAAGTCCGGTGCGGCTCGGAAGCGCCGAACCAGAAGTAGAACGGCGCCCCCGTGGGCCGCCGGCGGAGAAACTCGCGGAAGTTCGCGGCGTAATCGACGGCCGAGATCCCCGCGACAGCCGTCTGGAGCCGCTCCGTGTTGAACTCCGGTCCGGCGGGATTCCGGGTGCGCCCGCTCGCCCGCCAATCGCCCGGCCCCCACCCCGTCCCCGGGAATCCCACCCAGTAGCCCGACTGCTCCAGCAGGTCCGGGAAGACCACGTACTTCGTGGAGAAGGAGCTTGCATGAGTGCCGGCATGCTCGATCTGCCACGGGTATCGCCCGGTCAGGAAAGCTGCGCGCGAGGGGCTGCACCCCGGCGAAGCGACGAAGGCGTTCGTGAAGAGCACGCCCTCGCGGGCCACCCGATCCAGCGATGGCGTCTGGACGAAACGGCTACCGTATGCGGACGCATGCGGGTACGACTGGTCGTCAGTGATCACGAACAGGATGTTGGGTCGTGTACTCTGCGCCTGCGCCGCCTCCGCCACGGCGAGCACCAGAACGAGAGTGCGGAGCAAGCGGACGAGTTTCATCTGTGGGATTCCTTCTGATTGTCGGTGGTCGGGTTGTTACGATGCCTGCCGGCGAGCCTGGCTCCGGCGCGGAGATCCCGGCGCAGTCACGGCGCGGTTCTCCCGGGCGAGAGATACTCCTGGCGCATGAGTCGAGCACGGAGGAGTCGATCGCCAGGTCATGGCGCCGCGACCAGGCGGAGCGCGATATCCTGGCGGTACTCCGGTGCCGCGAGCGACATCCGCGAGCCCGAGTGGACGACGCGCTCACGCTTCAGCGTAAGCCCGGTGATCACATCCACCCACTTAGCCTCGTACGTCCCAGCGGGCGCGTCCAGCACCAGCGGGCCGGTTAACGGGCGATCCAGGTACACCGCGTAGGCGCGGCCGGGATCCGCCAGCGCCTCCCGGAATGCGCCCGGCGCCAACACGACCACGTCGCGCCGCGGGCGCATGCGCACGAGGTCGAAGCTCTCGAGGAAACGCTTCAGGACGCCGAGCTGCGCGCGCAGCGTCTTGCTCCCGCCGCCCGGCGCGCGATTGCTGTCGGTGCCGTCCGGACGCTCGACGGTGAAGGAGTAGTCGAGGCTGTTGAAGAGCCCTCCCCCCGCGAGCATGAAGCTCCAGGCCTGACGGCGGTAGGTGCTGTCGGCGGCTCCCGCGAAACCCGTCTCGTCGACCGCGACCACCCGGTCCCACCCGTAGTTGAGCGTGGCCGCCTCCGGGTAGGCGTAGTGGAAGTTCAGGATCGACACCGCACTGTCCACCTCGGCCAGGGGGAAGCGGAAGTTGGTGAAGTTCTGCGCGATCAGGTGGCGGTTCGGCAGGGTCGCTTCTTCGCTGCGCACGAAGCCGGCGATCGCCCTCTGCCATGCGAGCGACGCGGCCGACGGATACTCCACCCGGTTCATCCACTCCTCCTCCCATTTCGCGAGGTACGCGTTGATGGGTCCGGCGAGGGTGCCGTTGTCCGCCCAGGGCTCGTTCTGGATCTCGTAGATCACGTTGTCGAACCGGTTCAGCTCCCGGACGATCTTCCTCACCATCCGCTCCTGGTGCGCCAGCAGATTACCGTTCTGCAGGGTGCTCACCCGCTGCCGCGGCAGCGAGTCGGTTCCATTCACGTTGTTGGCGCGGTTCAGCGGATTGATCCTCCACTGCGCGTCGCCGTAGATGGACGAGAAGAGCGTCACCTCCACCACGATCCCTCGCCGGTCCGCCGCGGAGACGAAGTCGACGAGACGGTGGAAGTACGCCTCGTCCCAGCCATCCAGGTCGAAGCGATTGCCGCCACCCGCGTAGCCGGGCGTCGTGCTGCGCGCCCACGGGAGGAGCACCCGGGCGCCGGGCGGCGCGAGCGTGTTCTTCTCAATGCCGAAGGCACCGGGCGGCTCGACGTACGAGCCGGTGAACAGGCGCGTGTAGTTCAGCCCGTCCGCTGCGAGCGCGTCGAGGTAGACCCGGTAGTCGAAATCCGGGTTCACCACGGCACCGTAATGTTCGGCGGAGGTGACGAGCACCGTCGGCCGGGCCCGGAAGAGGAAGTAGTGCGGGTTCTCGGGGTGCAACCGAATCGGCTGCGCCACCGACGCGGGAGCCCAGGGCACGGCCAGTAGCAGGAGGAGGAAGAGCGTCCTCATCGATCTCGAAACGTGATGGCGGTGAACGGAGGTGGGCGAGGGCGGAACGGTCAGGAAAGTGGCCCGGTGCAACCAGGTTGTCCGGGAAGCGACCACGCCGCGAGCGCAAGCTCTGGTTGCCATTTGGCGTGCAGAAGCAGGCGCGGTTACCCGGCTCACCCCGGCAGGCGACCGCGGTCCCATGTTCCGGGTACCACTCCGGA
>JAHWJV010000135.1 GCA_019348265.1 Gemmatimonadota bacterium | reverse complement strand
GAGGTCAGTTGACCGGGCAGGGACCGTCGGAGGGCTCGTCGGGGGCCCAGCAGGGCGCGCCGGCCTCCTCAATCACGCGGCGAAGCTCCTCCGACTGCTGATCGAGCACCTCGCGGAAAGTCCCGTCGCGGTTGTTGAGGTAGAGGTAGTCGCGCTCGAAGAAGTCGTTGGAGACGTACAGGTCCGGCCAGCCGTCGCGGTTCAGATCCGCGGCCGCGACGCCCAATCCGAATCCGATCTCGCTGCCGAAGATCCCGGCCCGCTCGCTCACGTCGACGAAGCGACGCCCCTCGTTGCGGTAGAGCTTGTGCCCGCCGTCCGCATTGCGCTCGTGCCGGATGTTCCGCATCCCGAAGCTGCTCGCCGGGCGGAAGGAGTTGTTGAGCACGTAGAGGTCGAGGTCCCCGTCGCGATCGTAGTCGAAGAATACGGAATGGGTCGTGTAGCCTTCGTCCGCGATCCCCCATTCCGCCGCTCTCTCGACGAAGGTAGGGACGCCGTCGTCGTTCACCCCCTGGTTGAGGTAGAGCTCGTTCGCTCGCCGGGCACCGGCCTCGTTTCCCGCGTATCCCACGTAGATGTCCAGCCGTCCATCCGCGTTCAGGTCGACCAGGGTGACCCCGGTGCCCCAGACGCCATGGCCCGACACACCCGCCTCCTCCGTCGCCTCCCGGAAGCGGAAATCTCCCCGGTTGAGGTAGAGCCTGTTTCCGTTCTGGTTGGAGGTGAGCACCAGATCCGGCAGGGAGTCCCCGTTCAGATCGCCCAGCCCCACGCCACCGCCGTTGTAGAAGTTACGATAGGTGAAGACGTTGAGCTCGCGGGTCTCTGTCAGGCGGTTCTCGAAATCCACGCCCGTGTAGCTGGATGGCAGCGCGGTGAACAGCCGGCCATCGACCGGCGGCGCGTCGCGGAGCGCGGGGGCGAACCGGTCCGAACCAGAGCACGCCGTGATGACGCACGGAGCGCAGAGGAGAAAGAGCAGCCGGAGGCAGGCCACCTTGTTCATGCCGCGGGTCTGGAGAACGGGTTACGCATGGCGGGGGGTACAACGCCTGCGGGAGGAGCACTACGGCCGTCGATAGTTTACCACTGCCCCCCTCTCCCGTGAGAGAGGAGGGCAGTGGTAAAACTAGGCCCGTACTGGACCTGAATCAATACCCGGCGTTCTGCGTGAGCAGTGGGTTCGCATCGAGTTGCGTCTGCGGAATCGGGAAAAGCAGCACTTTCGCGGGCTGGCTCTTCTTGAACGACCAGGGCTGGGTGAACCGGCCGAACCGGATCAGGTCCTGCCGCCGCTTGAGCTCCGCGGTGAGCTCCATGTGTCGCTCCCGCAGAATGGCGGACTGGATGTTGGCCGCGCTGGTAAGCGGCCGATCCGGCTCGAAGGCGCGGGCGCGCACGGTGTTGATAGCCTCGAGCGCCTCGCCCGTCCTGCCGAGCGCCGCCAGCGCCTCTGCCTTCACCAGGTAAATCTCGGCGAGCCGGAAGTACGCGTAATCGTTGCCATGCTCGGTGCCGACGTAGTTCGGATCGCCCTTGTACTTGTAGATGCGGACGCCGTCCGCCTCGCTCGCCCGCGTCTCGCCATGCGGGAAGTGAGGGGAGAAGTACAGGGGAACGTCGGAATTCCGGTAGGTGATTGGCTTCCCCGTCTGCAGGTTTTGAGCGAGGCCGTCCAGGAATATCTCGTGGCGCGTGTCCCTCGAGCGCAGCAGGTTCAGGGTATCGGTGAACGGGACGCGGTCGATCGTCAGCCGCCTCACCACCTGCTTGTCGATCGCCAGTGTGTCGAAGGCGAAGTACGTCTCCGCCAGAGTGGAGAACCCGTTCCAGCCGCCCCCGAATCCCTGGGCGTAGTGCGTCGACCGATAGAGGAAGTTGGAGTTCAGGCCGGCGCCGGGTTCGTTGCTCGCCTTGATGACGAAGATGTTTTCGCGCGAGCTCTGATTGTTGGCGGTGAAGTTGGAGTGGTAGTCGGCTTCGAGGGTGTACTGCCCCGAGTTCAGAACCGCGTTGGCGGCGTCGAGCGCCGCCTGGCAGGCGTTCTGGCCGCCGCCGACCTGCACTCCCTGACAGCTATTGTAGCCGGTCGGGTTGATGCCCTGGTCCTTCGTGAAGACCCCGGCGTTGACGTACAGGTTTGCGAGCATCGCGTTCGCCGCGCCCTTCGTCAGACGCCCGTGCTGGCTCGCCGGCCAGCTGGCCGGCAGGCGGTCACGGGCGAACTTCAGCTCCTCCTCGATGAACTTGAAGACCTCCGCGCGCGTGTTTCGCGGCCTCGGCTTGATCTCCGTGTCGGTGACGATCGGCACCCCGCCGAACATGTCCTGCAGGATGTAATAGAAGAAGGCACGGACGCCCCGCGCTTCCGCCTCGACCATATCCTTGTTGGCGATCGTGACCCCCGGAAGAGCGGCAAGGAGCACGTTCGCGCGGGCGACGCCGGTGAACATGTCGTTCCAGGTGCCGTTCGCGTCGTCGGTCATCGACGCGCTGCCTGGGGCCCAGGTCTGATACTGGATCTCGAGCCAGCGGCCGTTGTCATACCAGTCGCCGCCGCGCGTCGGCACGATCATCTCGTCGGTGGAGATCTCGCTGAGGTTGAAGTAGCCCCAGAGCGACGGGCGGAGCTGCGAGTACACCGCTGCCCGGCCGCCGATGATCTCCGCCTCGTTCCGATAGAAATTATCCGGCGTCACCACGTCGAAGGGTTGCTCGCTCAGGTCGGTGCATCCCTGGACGGCAATCGTAGCCGGTGAGACGAGCAGGAGGGCGTACAGCCCGGCCGCTCCGCGGGATCGTTTCAACCCTGGTATCCTCATGTTCTGGCCCGGTGTTCGGGTGGTCGAAGATTGTTGCGTCGGGAGGAGGGTGCGAACCACGCTACACCGCCAGGTGCGCCCAGCGGCGGGGCACCTGGCGTGGGTCAGAACGCGACCCGAATCCCCGCCGTAAAGGTCCGCGGCCGCGGGTAGGCGAGGTACTCGATCCCACGGGAGGCCAGGCCGGTCTCCGTATGGACCTCCGGGTCGTACCCCGAGTAGTCCGTCAGGAGAAGGAGATTGTCGCCGGCCACGTAGATCCGTGCGGCGCGCGCTTGCACGCCAGGGAAGTCGAAGTTGTAGCCGACCGCGGCGTTCTGCAGACGAACGAACGATCCGTCCTCGATCCATCGGGACGAGAAGATCGCCGGCTCGCCGATCGCGTCCGGCCGGGCCAGCGCGGAACGGAGGAAGTTTCGGCCGCCGGTGGTTTTGTTGCCGTAGACGAGGGCGGTATTGTTGAAGACGTCCCGCCCCATCTCGCCGCGGACGAGGAGGCTGACGTCGAACTGGCCGATGTTCGCGGTGCTGTTGAGCCCGAGGGTGAAATCCGGGTTCGCGTCGCCGATCACGCCATAGTCAGCGACGCCTGGAGCGAACGTCTCTCCGACGCGCCTGCGGTCGCCGCCCGCGTTGACCTCGTATTTGGCGAATACCTGCCGCCCCTTTTCGTCCACGCGGAGGAATTCCGGCCCGTAGAAGGTGCCGAGGGCGTAGCCAGGCAGGATGCGTTGCGAAGTCTGCCCACTCTGGCCCTCACCGCTGACGAACCCGGTGGGGATGAAGGTGCGGCCGCCGAGGCTCACCGCTTCGTTGCGATTCGCTGTGAAGACCAGGCCGGTGCGCCACTCCACGGTAGGCGTCGAGAGGGCGACCGCATCCAGAGAGACCTCGAGTCCCTGGTTCCGGGTGCTCCCCACGTTCTCGAGCCGCGTGGAGGCGACCGCCGGCTGGACGACGGGGACCTGCAGCAGCAGATCGCTGGTGTTCTTGACGTAGTACTCCGCGGTGCCCGTCAGCCGGTTATCCAGCATCCCGAAGTCCAGCGCGACGTTGAACTGCGCCGTCTCCTCCCACTTCAGGTCGCGATTCGGGTTGCGGTTCGGGAACATCCCGCCGACGAGCTGGTCCCCGAACGCGTAGTTCCCGCCGGCGGCGAGCGTCAACAGCGACGAGTACGGCGCGACGCCCGGGTTCCCCTGGAGCCCGTATCCGGCACGGAGGCGCAGGTCCGAGAAGAAGCCGCCCTGCATGAACGGCTCCTCACTGATGCGCCAGGAGGCGGAGATGGCCGGGAACACCGCCCACTTGTTCCCCTCACCGAACTGTGAAGATCCATCCCGCCGCAGAACGGCCGTGAGGTAGTAGCGATCGAGCAGGTTGTAGTTGGCGCGGCCGAAGAAGGAGACGAGGCGGTGGTCCTGGCGGAACGAGTAGGGCCGGATCAGGAGGTTCCCACCTCCGAGGCTGTTGAACCCGAACGCGTCGGTGAGGAACTTCTGCGACTCGGCGCCGAAGCCGGAGGTGGAATAATCGGAGAACTCGTATCCGCCGACGAACTCGATCCCGTGGATATCGGCGAGCTGCTGGTCGACCGTGATGAAGCTTTGCAGCGTCAGCGCGGTGTTGTCCTGACTGCGCTGGAGCGCGCGCCCGCCCCACTGCGCCCCGACGGCGCTTTCTCGGGGGAAGTAGATCGATCGTCTCCCCTCGGAGCGGTCCACTCCCAGGTTCAGCTGCGCGGCCACGCCAGGGAGAAGCTCCAGCTGGGCCGTGGTATTCGCCAGAGTCCGGGTGGAGGCTCCTTCATCCTGAAGCTGCTCCGCGAGTGCGACGGGGTTGCGCACGTCGAGCGCGCCGGTGCCGGTCTCGAAGAACCTGCTGACCCCCGTCTGTGGATCGTTGGCGCGTACCGGCCGGGTGGGGTCGAAGATGGCCATGTTGGTGAAGAGCCCACCGATGTAGCCGCCAGTATTCTCGTACGGGGCGTAGTCGTTCCGAATATGCGACGAGTTCAGGTTGAGCCCCAAGCGCAGCCGGTCGTCCCAGGTCCGGTGTTCCGCGTTGAGGCGCCCCTGAATGCGCTCGAGCCCACTGCTGATGACCACGCCCTCCTGGTCCATGTAGTTGAGCGAGGCACGGTACTGGGTGGCCTCGCCACCACCGGAGAATGCCAGATTGTGGTTGTGCGTCATCGCGGAGCGCGTCACTTCATCTTCCCAGTCCGTGTTCGCCTGGCCAAGGGACGAGACGGCCTCCGGGGTAACCTGCTGCCGAAAGGCGCGGTACTCGTCCCCGGTCAGGAAGCCGATCCGGCGCGCCGGCGTGGCCATGGCGGTATACCCGTCGTACTCGACGACGACCCCACCGCGCGCGCCCTTCTTGGTCTGGATCAGGATCACGCCGTTGGCGCCACGACTGCCGTAGATCGCCGTGGCGGCCGCATCCTTCAGCACGCTGATCGTCTCGATATCATTGGGGTTGATCAGGTTCAGCGGGTTCCGCGCGAGCGAAGCGCCGGATCCCGGAACCCCCTCCCCCCCCGGCTCGGTGGAGACGTTGTTGATGGGAACGCCGTCGATCACGTAAAGCGGCGCGTTGCTGGCGCTGATCGACGTCCCGCCCCGGATGCGGATCTGCGAGGAGGCGCCCGGCTCGCCGCTGTTCTGGATGATATTCACGCCGGCGACGCGCCCCTGGATCATCTCGGTCGCGTTCGTAACGACGCCGACGTTCGCCTGGTCGGCGTCGACCGTCGCGATCGAGCCGGTGATGGCCTCCCGCCGCTGGGTGCCATACCCCGTCGCCACGAGCGCCTCCAGCATCACGGCCTGTGGCTGCAGAGCGAACTGCGCGGTCGCCGTCCCTCCGGCCGCCACCGTCACATTCCTCGTCTGTGCCCCATACCCGATCACGCTCACCTGCACGCGGCGAGCGCCGGCGGGCACGCCGGTGATCGTAAAGCTCCCATCCGGCGCGGTACGGGCGGCTCGTTGCGTCCCCTCCACCACGACGGCCGCGTTGGCGAGCCCGCGTTGTGTGGCGGAGTCGATGACACGCCCCGTCACGGTGCCGCTCTGACCCTGCGCCATGAGCTGGGCCGCCCAGAACAGGCTCCCAACGAGCGTGGGGAGAACTGACCGAAGCAGTGACATACGTTTCCCTCCAGGAAGCGGTAGTGGACGTGGGCACCCGCGGGGTAGTCGTAAACGCCGTCCGCGGGAAGGGGGTTCGACTACGGGAAGGCTCGACTGGGGATCATCAAACCGCGTGGTGGTGCGGCATCAGCGAAGGGGGAAAGCCGTGGAATCCGGTGGGCCCGCCGTCTGATCGGTACCGTGGCCAAGGCTCTTGGGAGACGATGGCCGGCCGGACGGCCGCTGTCAAGGGTATCGCGTAAGGGGGACTGCAGCGTGACGGGAGATCCGGACGTTCGATCTCACCCTTGCTTCTGCGACGGGGGGTCGTCCGCGTATACCACGCGCTCGTCCCCGGTGTCGGGGTAGCGGACCAGAACGGATGGGAAGACGCGAAGAACGATGTCCAGGATGGTGTCGAAATAGCTCGTGGCGACCCACCAGCCAGACTTCGTCACCTGCATCCTGCGGTTGGAGACGATCTCGTTCTCGATGTCCCAAACCACCGCCTCCGGAAGTGAGCCACGCAGAAGGAACCCCGCCTCACCGCGCGGGCCGCGCGCGCCGAGCTCCAGAACCGGCGTGGCGCTGAAACCTCGTTTCGGGGAATTGGGTTGCATGAGCTCCTCATCTAGTTCGTTCCGGCGCGCTCGATCACCGAGACGAATGGGTCGAACTGGTCCACTTCCTCTTTGCGGCCGTCCGACCAGGCGACGGTTGCGTAGAGGGCATATCCCTCCACGACGGTCCCGAGCTCCCCGTTCAGATGCTGCACCGTGTCCCGCACCTTGAAATAGTGGCGGGATTCCAGCTGTATGCTCACTCTCCCTCCATCGGCTTCGGCTCGGCCTCCACTCTGGCGCACCATTATAAGGCGCCCGATGCTCGCGAAGGAGTGGTGAAAAGACCGTCAGCGTTCGGGGGATGTGCGTTTCGTACCCGTGCGGGCGCGAAAGGTTACCTGAAGTGGTGGAGGAGGGGGACCCAACGGGCGCCGCCCTTCGCAGAGTGCGCGCCTAGTCGCTCGCTTCTGCTGCCGGGTGGGACTGCCGGGGGATGCGAATGGTGAAGACGCTCCCCTCGCCCTCGACGCTGCGTACGCCGACCTCGCCGCCGAGCCGTCGGGCGAGCTGCCGGACCACCCCGAGCCCGAGCCCGGTCCCACCAGCTCGGCGGGTCTTCGTGCCGTCGACCTGCCAGAAGGGTTCGAAGATCTTGTCGAGGAACCCGGCCGCGATCCCGATTCCGGTGTCGGACACCTCCAGCACCAGGTGCTCTTCGTCAGTCCGGCCGGCGAGGCCGATCTTGCCGCGCTCGGTGAACTTCACCGCGTTACCGAGGAGGTTCAGCAGGATCTGACGCAGCTTCTGAGGGTCGGTGTCGATCAGGTCCGGCGTGTGGGCGACGTCGACCTCGAAGCGGAGTCCCTTCTGCCTGGCGAGCGGCTCGACCATCCCGACGACGTCCGCGATCAACACTGGAAGCTCCGTCGTCGCGATGTGCAGCTCGTCGCGTCCGGCCTCGATCCTGGCGTGCGTGAGCACTTCCTCGATGAGGTGGGTGAGATGCAGTGCCGCCCCGCGGATGCGGTCCACGTGGTCCCGTGCGCCGTCGGGGACGGCGGCCGGGACGCCGAGCAGGAGCAGCCCCACGCCGATGCCGATGGCGTCGAAGAGCGCGACGACGGTGAGCCCGCGGACGTAGGCGCCGATCGTGTCCCAGGCGGCCCTGCCGGCGGCGTCGACGTCCTCCCGCACCCGGCCGCCGAGCTTGCCGAGCAGCCACTGCCACATGCTGCGCCCGTCGTGGAGGAAGAGGAACGCGAGCGCCAGCGCGAGGAAAGAGCCCACGAGCACGTCCGCGACCACCCGGGCCGAGCTGAGCACGTCGAAGGACGGGCCGTTCCCGCTGCTCGACCCGAGCACCGGGACGTCGACGCCGAGCGTGCTCGAGAGCGTGTTCGAGGCCGTCTGCAGCTGGTCGCGCAGCTCCGGCAGCTGGCTGCTCACGCGCGCGCCGATCGCCGCTCCCGCGCCTGCGATCAGACCCAGCAGCAGCAGGATGACCAGCCCCGCGGAGATCCACCGTGGCGCGCCCCTGGCGGCCGCCCACCGCACCACCGGGGCGAACACCCCGGCGAGCAGCAGCGCCACGAGCACGGCGACGACGACGAGCGTCAGCTTCACGACCAGCTCGGCGAGGAGCCACGCGAGCACAGCGAGCGCCAGCAGCCGCACGGCGGCGGCGCCCGACCGGTCCAGCCAGGCAGGGATCCTCGAGACCGGCCCGACGACGGGTTCGCGAGTCATGACCGTTCCGCTTCCACGTACACGCCTGCTGACACGCGGCAGAACGTGTCGATCTGCTGTCGATCTTCGAATGTCAGCGGTCTCGGAGCCGTCAGTGCTTCGGCCCCACGTGCTCGTCGAGCGCCGCCACCGCCGCGCGCC
>JAHWJV010000134.1 GCA_019348265.1 Gemmatimonadota bacterium | reverse complement strand
CCAGTATCCGCTTGCATCGTCGCTGCGTGCGCCATAGTGCTCCCCGGTTCAGGATGTACCCAAGGCGGCGCGCAGCGGGATGCCGCGGCCGGCTGCACTGACTTCGCCGGCTGCTCGCAGCCGGGCTGAACTTCGACTTCCTCCACGGAAACGTCCGTTCTGCCGCCGCTCCCGCCCCTCCCCGATGACCTGTGCGGTAAACGCCACGAAGAGATACGCTGCCGCGCATGGAGGCGCAACGAGTGCGGGTCTCCGGTGTGGAAGATCACCAGGCGAGAACAAGGCTCGTGCCCCTGGCGCAGCGGAAGAGGACGCCGTATATAGTACGCCCAACTCCCAGGTACACCACATGAAGCGCACTCTCCCTGGAGACTGAGATGCCAGTCCTTCCCACAGCCGCGTCCTTCCGCGTCCTCCTCGCCTGCTCGGAGGCGGTGGAGAGCAAACATCGCTGGGTTCACCTCACCGCGGCCGAGGTTCCCGGCCTCGCGGGACTGACGCCGGCTGAGATCCAGGACGCCGTGTCGGAGCTGACCCAGCACGGGTACTGCGCGCCTGCGGCCTACGGGGAGCTGATGTACATCACGCGCGAGGGAGCGAAGCTCGCGAAGGTGGCGCGCGATCTGGTGAGCCAGGGCACTTCAGTGGGAGATCTGACGCTGGAGGCGCTCGCGCCGACGCTGGTCCGCTTCCCGTTCTTCAACCTCCCGGCTGAGCTGGCGGTTCGGCGGCGAGCTTCGTCGGCGGTGACGTAGGGGAGAGGCTCTCCGCGATCGCTATCGCGCTAACGCCCGCGTTCAGCGGGCGTGCTTGTACATCAACTCGACCAGCTCGTCGTACATCTCCTCGGCGGCGTCTCCGTCGACGCCGCGGATGGCGGCGGCGGCGCAGTGCTTCAGGTGGTTGCGCATCAGCTCGCGGCCGACTCCGCGCAACGCCTCGTGGACGGAGGAGATCTGGGTCAGGATGTCGGCGCAGTAGCGGTCCTCCTCGACCATGCGCTGCAGGCCGCGCACCTGACCTTCGATGCGCCGCAGGCGCTTGAGGTTCCGAGCTCTGGTATCCGCGTCCACGGCGATCGCGTGTCGTTCGGGACCCGCGGTGCCGCAGCCGCAGCCACACATTGCCGCCCCCGGCGTCCCAGTTTCGCTAAATTCCGTCGCGTTCTCCTCCACGGCGCCTCGCCTGGTGTCAGTGTACGGGCTGAAAGCGGCGCAGCCGCAGCGAATTGGCGACCACGCTGACGGAGCTCAGCGCCATCGCCGCGCTGGCGAGGACGGGGCTCAGCAGCAGACCGAACACCGGGTACAGCGCGCCGGCGGCCACCGGAATGCCGATCACGTTGTAGACGAACGCCCAGAACAGGTTCTGGCGCATCGTACGCATGGTCCGGCGCGACAGGGCAATCGCTTCGACGACGCCGCGAAGGTCGCCGCGCATCAGCGTCACATCCGATGCCTGGATGGCGATGTCCGTTCCCGTGCCGATCGCGATACCCACATCCGCCTGGGCGAGCGCCGGCGCGTCGTTGATGCCGTCTCCCACCATAGCCACGACTTCACCGAGCGTCTGCAGGCGCTTGATCTCGTCGAGCTTCCCTTCCGGAAGGACACCCGCCACCACCCGCGTCACGCCGGCCGTGCGCGCCACGGCGTCGGCGGTCCGCGGGTCGTCGCCGGTGAGCATGACCACCTCGAGTTTCATCGCCTGCAGGCGGGCGATCGCTCCGCGCGAGCTCTCCCTCACGGGGTCGGCCACGGCCAGCACTCCCGCCAGCGCCCCGTCCACGGCCACGTAGACCACCGTGCGCGCATCCCTGGCGAGCCGCGCCGCCGCGTCGGCCAGAGGGGCCACGGAGATCGCGTGATCCGCCATCAGCGCCTCGTTCCCGATCGCCACCGCCCGCCCGCCCACCACGCCCGCCGCCCCTCGGCCGGTCGAAGACTGGAAGCCTTCCGCCGGCGCGAGCGTCACGCCCGCTTCCTTGGCGCGGCGGACGATCGCCTCGGCGAGCGGGTGCTCGGATGACGCCTCCAGCGAGCCGACCAGGCTGAGCAGCTCCGCTTCAGCGATCTCGGAGTCGACAGGCAGCACGTCCGTGACGGCTGGCCGTCCCTCCGTGATGGTGCCCGTCTTGTCCAGCACGACCGTCGTGACATCGCCGGCCCGCTGCAGCGCCTCGCCGCCCTTAATCAGCAGCCCGAGCTCCGCGCCCTTGCCGGTCGCCACCATCACCGCCGTCGGGACGGCCAGGCCCATGGCGCAGGGACAGGCGATGATCAGCACCGCTACGGCCGCCGCGAAGGCGCGCACTCCGGGTGCGGCATCCGCCGCCAGGTACCAGGCGACGAAGGCGACGATGGAGATCTGCAGCACCACCGGCACGAAAACGGCGCTGACGCGGTCGGCGAGCCACTGGATGGGCGCGCGCGTCCCCTGCGCCTCCCGCATCAGACGGACGATCTGCGCGAGCACGCTGTCCGAGCCGAGCGTCGTCGCCCGGTACCTGAAGGCGCCGGTCCGGTTCATGGTCGCTCCGATCACCCGATCGCCCGGCACCTTTTCGACCGGCACCGACTCGCCGGTGAGCATCGACTCGTCCACTGCGCTCGAGCCGGACAGGATCTCTCCGTCCACCGGGACTCGCTCGCCCGGTCGTACCAGCACGACGTCACCCGCGCGGACCTCTTCGACGGGAACATCGGCTTCCGTCTCGCCGCGCAGCACGCGCGCGGTCTTCGGCTGCAGATCGATCAGCGCGCGCAGGGCGCTGGAGGTCTGCCGTTTCGCACGCGACTCGAGCGCGTTTCCGAGCAGGATCAGCGCGATAATGAAGACGACGGCCTCGTAATAGACATCGGGACGCACGCCGCGCGCGAGGAAGAATTCGGGCGCGACGGTCGCCGCCACCGAATACGCGAAAGCGGCCCCCGTCCCCACCGCGATCAGCGTGTTCATGTCCGCCGAGTGGTGGCGGAAAGCCGCCCAGGCTCGTGTGTAGAAGTGCGCACCCGCCCACCCCATCACGCCCGCGGTGAGGACGAGGAGCCCGTAGGAGAGGATCCAGGTCGGGGTGGCGTACAGCCAGGGCGCGATACGGGCAAGGGCGGGACTGAGCCACTCCATCGTCCAGCGCATGAACGGGTCGGAGACCTGGCCGTGCACCCCGTGCGCCTCGCTCGCCATCAACGGCATGGACGCGATCATCGCCATCAGAGCGGCGGCCAGGCTGACGCCGGCCTTGAGGCGCAGCTCACGATACTCTTCCGCCTGGGCGGCGTCCTGGGCGGCCTGCTCGTCGAAAGCCGTCTGCCCCTGCGCGGGGAGGTCGGCGCCGTACCCGGTGCCCCGGATCACCTCCACCAGCTTCTCCGCGCTGGTGACCGCCGGGTCGTAGGCGATCGTCGCGTTCTTCAACATCAGATTCACCGCCGCCGTCTCGACCCCACCCTCCTTCTCCAGCGCGCGCTGCACGCGGCCGGAGCATGCGGCGCACGTCATCCCGGACACCGGGATCGTAACCGTTCCAGCTCCCCCCCCGCCTTCCTCCCGCGCTGCCGCCGCGGTGTCCCGCCTGGTGATCTGCCGAGCCGCCATACGTCGCCTCCTACTCCTCGACGATGAGCTTGCCGCGAAGCATGCCCATGCCACAGGTGAACTCGTAACTACCGGCTTCCTCGGGCTTCAGCTCAACGGCCGTGCTTTCGTGCGCCGGCAGGTATCGGCGGATCCCGAACGCCGGGAAGACGATCTCCTCGGAACAGCTGGACGTCTCCCGGCGATCGAATACCAGGCGCAGCGGCACGCCTTTCCGCGCCGTCACCCGCGCTGGGTCGTACCCGCCGCGGACCCGGATCGTCACTTCCTGGACCCCGCCCGCCGCCGACGCGGCGTTCACCGTCCCCGCCCGAGCCACGAAGAAGTACCAGTTGACCCAGCCAACCCCCGCTATTCCGGCGGCAAGCACCACCCACTCGTCCATTCGCATCGTCGCCTCCAGGTCTTCATCTGAGCGTAGCCCCCTGGCCCGGCCCGCGGGACGCGAAAACTATACCCCCCCACCCTATTGTCAAGAGGGCTGATCACGAACGCGTGGCGGATGCGGCGAGCAGGTCTTCCAATTGCGCCCTCGCTGCCGACGGGCACCCAACTGTGCGGGTTTGCGGGAGGTGCAAGCCCGCAACCGCCGCCGTTTTTTGCCGGCTTTCCAATCCCAGGGGGTGCGGGGGTACGCGAGGCAGGCGGCGCAAGCGGGGATCCATGGGGAAGGCGAAGGAGGTCCAATTACGGGACCGGGATCATACGCGAAGGCGCGGAAGCGACAGGGAACTAGGAGGTTTCCGCAGGAAGCGGCGGTTCGTATGTTTACCCAGGCCCCCGGTCACCCCGCCGCGTTCCGCCGACAGCGAAGACTTCGGCCTCCCCGATGTTGTGGAGGCATTCGAGACCGAAGTACGCGAGCTACTTCAAGAGGGGTGGGAGCCACAAGGCGGAGTGGCAGTAGCGCAGGGCAATCGCGGTCAGAACGGAGGCGTAACTTTCTACCTCTTTCAGGCGATGGTGCACCGAGCTGGCTGATACCTTTGCGTCAAGTACATACTTCCGAATCCGGACGCCTGCGGAAGGTGATCGACGGAGAAGACCCGGGCGGCGTCACCGAGGTGGTCGGCTGGCAGGGCGGCGGCGGCTTCCGCTATTTCCGCCTGGCACCCTCACTCCTGGAGCGCGACCTCTGGGGCAACTGGACGGTGAATCCGGAGTTCAACCCAGTCATGCTGGCCGAGGCGGTGTGCAAGCTCGAGGGCTTCGAGTACGCGCCAAGCGACAGCGTGTACTGGCAGCATGGCCATTCCACCGAGCGGGACTTTCTCTACGTCACGACTCAGACACTCACGGCCGAGCAGCTGCAACAGCTTTCGGACGAAGTCGGAACGGAGCGGACACTGCTGGTGCTGTGTGCCGCATTCCGCGGCAATGCCGACCGGTGGCCGAACCTCACGGTGCGGAAGATCCCGAAGCACGTGCTGGATCGCTGCGAGTGGGGCAAGGACGACTACTCGCTGGAGGTAGAGAAGCTGCCCGCCACGCCAGCCGCCGAGGCCGCCCGTGAGCCCGCCAATGGACGCAATGGTGCCCGGGCCAGTGCGCACGCGGACCCCAGCCTGTTCGACCAGGAACCCTGAACCGTGAGGCAGCCGCCATGACATCTTCATCCGCGCCCACCGTGAAGCAGCAGCTTCACGCCCTCATCGACCTTCTCCCCGAGAGCGAGATGGAGACCGCGCGCCGGGTACTGGAAGGTCTGCACGCCACCGCCGCCTCACAGCGCTACACGCTCGAGGACGCGCCGGTGGACGATGAGCCTGAAACGGAGGAGGAGCGCGCCGCCGTGGCGGAGGCGCGGGCCGATCTGGCGGCCGGCCGGGTCCACTCGCACGAGGAGCTCAAGCGGGAGCTCGGCCTGGCGTGAGCTACCGGCTGGAGTACGCGGCGAGTGCGAGAAGGGACTTGAAGCGGCTCGACTTCGGAGTCGCGGCGCGCGTGATCCAGGCCCTTGAGCGACTCGCCACCAGCAACCGGGGAGACGTCGCCCGTCTGACGGACGTGAACCCGCCGGAATACCGGCTGCGGGTGGGAGACTGGAGAGTACGATTCGAGCGGAACGACCTCACCCGCACGATCACGGTGCTCCGTGTTCTCCCGCGCGGCGACGCGTACCGATGAGTGTCCCGCAGCGGAACGTTCCCATACACGGGCACCGGCACGTGAACGCCATCGCCGGGCGCCTCAGCCTCAGGGCGCCTCAGCGACGCGCGCTCGAGATCCTGGACCGCCTGACCGAGATCGCGCCACCGAGCAAGAGCACCGACCCGGCGGCCGCGCTGGAAGCGATCCGTAGGGAGTTCCCGGGCGTGACCGATTTCGAGCGCGAGTTCGCCTCCGTCTGCTTCGCCCTCGCGACCGGCGTGGGGAAGACGCGGCTCATGGGCGCTTTCATCAGCTATCTGCACCTGGCGCACGGCATCGACAACTTCTTCGTCCTGGCGCCCAACCTCACGATCTACGAGAAGCTGAAGGTCGATTTCACCCCCAACACGCCGAAGTATGTCTTCCGGGGCATCGCCGAGTTCGCGACCGCGCCGCCCGAGCTGATCATCGGCGAGAACTACGAGAACCGCGCCGCTACGCTGTTCGACGAGGTGGCGCGCTGCAAGGTCAACATCTTCAACATCTCCAAGATCGCGTCAGACGTCCGCGGCGGGCGGGCGCTGCGCATGCGCAGCTTCCGGAGACGCTGGGTGAGAGCTACTTCGACTATCTCGCCGCGCTGCCGGACCTGGTGCTCCTTATGGACGAGAGCCACCGGTACCGCGCCAGTGCGGGCGTGCGCGCAATCAACGAGCTCAAGCCGATCCTGGGCCTCGAGCTGACCGCCACGCCATTCGTGGAGACCCCACGCGGCGCAGTCCCCTTCAAGAACGTGGTGCTCGACTACCCGCTGGCGCGCGCGATGGAGGATGGCTTCGTGAAGGAGCCGGCAGTGGTCACCCGGCGGGACTTCAACCCGGCTGGCATGGCGACTCACGAGATTGAGCGGCTAAAGCTGGAGGATGGCATTCACCTGCACGAGAGCGTGAAGGTGCAGTTGGAGACGTACGCGCGGGAGAGCGGTCGTCCCATCGTGAAGCCGTTCGTGCTGGTGATCGCTCGCAATATCACGCACGCGACCGAGCTGATGCGGCACATCGAGTCCGACGAGTTTTTCGAGGGGCGTTACCGCGACCACGTCATCCAGGTGGACTCCAGCAGGACCGGCACGGCCGAGGATGAGATGGTGGAGCGGCTCCTGCGCGTGGAGCACACGGAGGAGCCGACGGAGATCGTGATCCACGTCAACATGCTGATCGACATTCCCCATATTCTCGTGGTACCGCGCGGCGAGCTACGACCCGGATACCACCCGTTCTCATTAGACCTGAGCGGGCTCCGCTACCCCGCCGGATCTGAAGGAGTACCAGCCGGATTTTGTCGCCGAGACCGGCTCCGGGATCTTCATGCTGGAGCCGAAAGCCCGCAATGAGATGGACGACCCTGAGGTGCTGGCGAAGCGGGGCGTGGCGGTGCAGTGGTGCGAGCGAGCAACCGCGCATACCGCCACTTACGGGGGGAAGCCGTGGCGTTACCTGCTTATCCCGCATGACACAATCGCTGAAAATATGACGCTCAGGGGACTCGCGGAAAGGTTCACGGCCGGCTGACTCGGCCAGGAGCGGCCGCGATCCACATTCACCGGCGCGCGAGGAGAACCCCGCACCGGCGGAACAGGGTACCGTTCGGGTACGGCCCATGCGAGCGTACGCGGCTCAACTGCGTCGAAGGAATCCACCCAACATCCAACATCCAACGCGAGCGTGAGCCATGTCGATCGGGGATCAGTCAGGCCTGGAGACTCGGAGAACCTTCCTCAAGCGCCTGGCGCTCGCTGGCGGCGCGCTGGCGACAGCTGGTTGCAATCCCGGCATGCAGGCGGGGGCGGCCGCGGCGGCCCCGGTGCGCGCGGACCGGATCGGCCTGCAGCTGTATACGGTTCGCGACCAGATGGAGAGGGACTTCGCCGGAACGCTGGAGCGCGTGGCGCGGATCGGTTACAAGGAGGTGGAGTTCGCGGGGTACTTCAACAACTCTCCGGAGCAGGTGCGCCAGCTTCTCGACCGCCTGGGGCTACGCTCCCCGAGCGTGCACGTGGGGCTCCCGGAGCTGCGTCGCGACCTGCCCGGTGCAATCCGGTCCGCCAGGATCGTGGGCCAGGAATACATCACGGTACCGGCGGTCGACGAGGCGTTCAGCGGCGGGCGGCTGGACCTCGCCTTCTGGCAGCGGATCGCGGCGGAGCTGAACCGGATCGGGACGGCCACCCGCGCGGAGGGGATCAAGCTCGCCTACCACAACCACTCCTTCGAATTCGACCGACTCGAGAACGGGAGAACGGGGTGGGACGTGCTCCTGGAGCAGACCGACCCGGCGCTGGTCACGTTTGAGCTGGACCTCGCGTGGGCCACCTTCGCCGGCCTGGATCCGGTGCAGTTGTTCCAGCGTCATCCCGGGCGGTACCCGCTCTGGCACGTGAAGGACATCCGCGGCCTGGCGGCGGGCCGGGCGGCGGTGCCGGCGAACCCGACGACGATGCAGGTCAGCACCGCGGCCGCGTCGAGGCTCGCGGCGGTGGGAACCGGAGAAATCGACTTCAGGCGAATCTTCGCGCAGGCCCGGACGGCGGGTCTGGACCACTACTTCGTCGAGAACGACGCGGCGGCGGCCAACGGCGCCTCCTCGCTCGCCGACATCGAGACGAGCTATCGGAATCTGACGCAGCTGCTGGGATGATGGATCGGGGCGGGGACCGTGCGGGCGGCTAGTGTGGCCGCGGGGGAGG
>JAHWJV010000133.1 GCA_019348265.1 Gemmatimonadota bacterium | reverse complement strand
ACGCGGCGATGATCGAGTCGATGGACCAGGGGATCGGACAAGTGCTGGACCGTCTGACCGCGCTCGGCCTCGACGAGAACACCGTGGTCGTCTTCACCTCCGACAACGGGGGCCACGGCAATTCCACCTCCAACGAGCCGCTCCGCGGCTCGAAGGGAATGCTGTACGAGGGCGGAGTAAGGGTCCCGCTGGCGGTGCGCTGGTCCGGGGTGGCGCGACCCGGGAGTCGCAACGATACACCGAACATCACCATGGACCTGTTCCCCACGCTGCTCGAGTTGGCCGGGGCGCCGCTCCCCCTCAGTTTGACGATCGACGGCGTGAGCCTGGTTCCGCTGCTCAGGGGTGCCCCGAGCCTGACGCGTCAGGCGCTGTTCTGGCACTTTCCGGTTTACCTGGAGGCCTATGCGGGGCAGACCGGCCCCTGGCGCGCGACTCCCTCGAGCGCGATGCGGCAGGGCGATTGGAAGCTGATCGAGAGCTTCGAGGATGGCCGTCTGGAGCTGTACAACCTGCGGGAACACCCGTCGGAGAAACGCGATTTAGCGGCGACGCATCCTGCGAAGGCGCGGGAGCTGCGCGAGGCGCTCGCGCGGTGGCGCGCATCGGTCGGCGCGCCGGTACCCACGACGCGAAACCCCGCGTACGAGCAGCGTTCCGGAGCCGGACGTGAACCCCTTCCTGCTAGCGGACGCTCCCCGCGAGGTCGCGCGGGCAGCGCCGGAGCGCCTCGCCCCGCAGCCGCACGGGGCACGAACGACCCGCCGGTGAGCTCTCACGACCATTGATGAACGGAATGATTCGGAGTGATCGCGTGGACCTGGCGCCGATCACGCGGCATCTGCGCGCGATGTACTCGTCACGGATGCTCATCGCGGCGGTACGCCAGCTGAACGTGTTCGAGGAGCTCTCGGCGGGTCCGCTCCTCCACGGGGATCTCCAGCGGCGGATCGGGCTCGCCGATCGGCCGGCGATGGTGCTCTTCCCCGCGCTATGCGCCATGGGAATGTTGAACCGTGCCGCGTCCGGCGAGCTGTCGCTGACGGAGCTCGGACGGCACCTGACCCGTGCCGCGCCGTCGAATATGGTCGGCTACGTCGCGCTGGAGGGAACCGACCCGGGCGTGCTGGAGATGGCGGAGCGGCTGAGGAACGACGGACCGCTCCATTCGCCCGACGGGGTGGCCTACGTGAAGGACGGTGAGGCGCCCTCTCCCATGGATGATCCGAGCGACGCGCGGAAGCTGACGCTGGCGCTGGCAGGTCGCGCTCGGCACCTGTCGGCGATCGCCGCGGCCGCCCTCCCGCGGATGGAGGGGCATATGCTGGACGTCGCGGGAGGCACCGGCCTGTTCGCCTACGAATGGCTGCTCGCGAACCCGAGTTCGACGGCGACCGTTCTCGATCGGCCGGAGGTGCTGAAGGTCGCGGGCGAGTTCCTGCGCGAGATGGCGGGGAGCGGCCGCCCGGGCGCGGCGGACCTGCAGGATCGCGTGACTCTCCTTCCCGGCAACATGCTGGAGGACGAGCTGCCCCGCGCGAATCTGCTGCTCGCCGCAAGCCTGTTCCACGACTGGCCGACCGAGATCTGTGAGCTGCTCGCGAGACGCTTCGCGGCGGCCCTGAACCCGGGCGGCGAGCTCTGGGTCCACGACGCCTTCCTGGACGACTCGCTGGATGGGCCGCTCGCGGTGACCGACTACTCCGCGCAGCTCTTCTGGGTCACCAAGGGGCGCGCGTACAGCCGCGGCGAGTACCGCGGTTGGCTGGAAGCAGCGGGGCTCGTGCCGACCGACACGAGCCCCGCGACGCTTCTGGATTACGCCCTGATCTCGGCGCGGAAGCCGACGTAGGGCCCGACCACATCAGAGCGGCCGGATCTTGATGTTGCGGTACCAGACGGAATCGTTGTGGTCCTGGAGCACGATGTGCCCACGGCGGCGGTCGGCGAATCCATTAATCGGGGCGTACTTGCTGGCCGCGAGCAGCGCCGCCATCCGCGAGGTGCCGAGGTCGTACTCGACCACCTTGACGCCGTTCAGCCAGTGCTCCGCGTGGTTCCCGCGGAAGACGATCCGCCCCTCGTTCCACTCCCCGATGGGACGCATCCGCTTCTGCGAGCTCGGCGCGATGAGGTCGTAAAGCCCAGCGGTGGTGCGGTTGCCGCCGATCCCCGCCTTTGCGTCCGGATGCCCCTCATCGTCCAGGACCTGGTACTCGAACCCGAGCGCCGCGGTGGCGGTGGGGTTGGTCATCGACATCTGCTCGGACACGTTGTACTTCACGCCACTGTTGGCGCCCGGCGTCAGCTTGAACTCGAAAGCGAGCTCGAAGTCGCCGAACGTCTCGGTCGTCATGAGGTCGCCGCCGGCGAGCGGCTGACCGTCGCGCGCGACAGGTACGTTCCCGCTGGGCAGCTTGTGGATGGTCCCATCCTCGATGCGCCAGTGAGCGGTGGGGACGGTGTCTCGGCCGAGCCCGCGCCAGCCGGTGAAATCGCGCCCGTTGAAGAGCATCCGCCAACCGGCCGCCTGCTCCGCGGCGCTCAGCCCCGCGGCCGTCCCGCTAGCACCGGCGCTGGGGGACATCCCGCCGCCTTGCGTCGCGCACCCCGCTCCGACCAGCCCCGTAAGAGCCACGCCGATCACCAGCCGTCTCGCGATGTTCATGTTTCGCCTCAGGTCAAGAGAGGAGGAGCGCGGTCCAGGGCGCGCTGCATGGGATTACCGGCACAGGCTCAGAGTACACAGAGTACGTCCGGAGGTGCCGCGAGTTCAAGAGGCTGCGGCCGCGGCGCCGGCGCGGTCTGGTGGCGGACCGGCCTACGCGACATCTTCAGACGGACCGTCCACTCCCGCCCCGTCGCACCGGATATGCCGCTTCTCGCAGGAACGATCCGCCTCCGGACCACGCGTGCGGCCGGCGCACTGCTGACCGGCCTCGCGTTCGCCAGCGCCTGCGCCCCGCTCCCGGGTGCACGCACTGGCGCCGACCAGGATTGGAGGGTAACGGGCGGGGAGCCGGGCAACAGCCGCTACTCACCGCTCGATCAGATCCACCGCGGCAACGTGCAGCAGCTCGAGGTCGCGTGGGTGTACCACACGGGAGACGGACCGCGCGGCCAGATCCAGGCGACCCCGGTGGTCGTCGACGGCATCCTCTACTCCACGTCGTCATCGCTGAAGCTCTTCGCGCTGCGCGCGGACACGGGCGAGGAGCTCTGGAAGTTCGACCCGGTTCAGGACGGGGCGATGCCCAGCGGCGTGAACCGCGGAGTAGTGTACTGGGAAAACGGGGCGGAGCGCCGGATCTTCTACACGGTGGGGCGCCGGCTCTACGCCCTGGACCCGGGGACCGGCACCCCAATCCGCTCCTTCGGACAGGGCGGATGGGCCGACCTCGCGGCGGGTCTCGGCCGCGAGTCGAGCAGTCAGCTCGTCGCGACGAGCCCGGGGGTGATCTACGGCGATCTGCTCATCCAGGGATCGCGGGTTTCCGAGGGGGATGGCGCTCTGCCGGGCTTCATCCGAGCGTACGACGTGCGCACGGGAGCGCTCCGTTGGGTCTTTCACACCATCCCGCAGCCGGGCGAATTCGGGTACGAGACCTGGCCTCCCGACGCGTACCGGAGGATGGGCGGAGCGAACTCCTGGGCGGGCATGGCGGTGGACACCCGGCGCGGAATCGTCTTCATCCCGACCGGCTCGGCGTCGCCCGACTTCTGGGGTGGCGGGCGCATCGGCGCGAACCTGTTCGCGAACACGCTGCTGGCGCTGGACGCCGCGACCGGCCGCCGGATCTGGCACTACCAGACGGTGCATCACGACATCTGGGACCGAGACCTCCCCGCGGCACCCAACCTGATCACCGTCCGGCGCGGCGGCCGCACCATCGACGCGGTGGCCCAGATCACGAAGTCGGGCTTCGTCTTCGTCTTCGACCGGGAGACCGGGGAGCCACTCTTCCCGATCGAGGAGCGCCCCGTGCCCACCAATGCATTGGCGGGGGAGCAGCCCTGGCCCACCCAGCCATTCCCGACGCTCCCCGCGCCCTTCGCCCGGCAGACGTTCACGGAGGCGGACATCACGGACCTGTCACCGGAGGCGCACGCTGCCGTGCTCGCGCGCTTCCGGACGCTCCGTCAGCCGGCGGTGCTGTACGCCCCACTGAGCCGCGAGGGGAGCATCGTGTTCCCGGGGTTCGACGGAGGTGGCGAGTGGGGCGGGGCCGCGGCGGACGCGCGGCACGGCGTGCTGTACGTCAACGGCAGCGACGTTCCCTGGATCGGCACGCTGGTGCCGACACCCGCGCCGACGAGCGCCGCGCCGCGCAAAGGGGCGGAGGTCTACGCGGCGAGCTGCGCCAGCTGCCACGGTCCGGAGCGCCGAGGCGATGGAGACCGCAACCCGTCGCTTCTCGGCGTGGGAAGCCGGCTTTCCGCCGCACAGATCAGGCAGGTGATCGATCAGGGGCGGGGGTTCATGCCCTCCTTCCGCACCCTTCCCGAGGCCGAGAAGAGCGCCGTGGTGGCGCACCTGCTGGAGCAGCAGGAGCCCCCTGCGCCCGCCGCGGCGCGCGCCGGACAGCCAGCCGGAGGCGGCGAGGTGTCGCCTTACCAGCTGCGCTCTTACGAGCGGTGGAGAGATCCGGCCGGGTACCCGGCGGCGAAGCCACCCTGGGGAACGCTGAACGCGATCGACCTGAATACGGGGGAGTACCTCTGGAAGATCCCTCTCGGGGAGCATGCGGCGTTGCGCGAGCGCGGAATGCCGACGACGGGAACGGAGCAGTACGGCGGGCCGATCGTCACCGCGGGCGGGCTCCTGTTCATAGCCGCGACCATGGACGAGAAGATCCGCGCGCTGGACAAGCGAACGGGAGAGATCCTGTGGGAGGGCCAGCTCCCGGCCGCCGGCTATGCGACGCCGGCGACCTATTCCGTCAACGGCCGGCAGTACGTGGTCGTCGCGGCCGGGGGAGGGAAGCTGGGCACGAAGTCTTCGGACAGCTACGTCGCGTTCGCGCTGCCGCGCCGGTGAGGTCCGGCGCCGCAGCGGCGGGTACCTACCGCCCGCGCCTCGTGGTGATGACGACCACGCCGTTTGCTGCGCGACTGCCATAGAGCGAGGCGGCGGCGGCGTCCTTGAGCACCTCGATCCGCGCGATGTCCTGTGGGCTGATGCTCACGCCCGAGCCCGGGCGTCCGGCCATCAAAGCCATGCCGTCGACGACGTAGAGCGGCTCCATGTTGCCGCGGAGGCTGCCCGAGCCGCGGATCCGTACGGAGAACCCCGAGGCGGTCCGCAAGACCTGCACGCCCGAAACCCGCCCGGCCAGCATCTCCTCGACGCTCGAGTAACGACGGCCGGTGAGCTCCTCCATGGCGACCGAACCCACCGAGCCGGTGATCTCACTGCGATCCTGAGTTCCGAACGCTACCGGCACCTGGTCCGGATTCGGCTGGTTCGCCGGGGCCGCCGCGCGGCTGCACCCGACGGCCGTGCAGAGCACCGCCGTGAGCAAGCCGGCTGACGCACGATTCATCATACCCGCCTCCGATTCCTTCTGGAGTGAGCCGCGCTGATTGCTGTCGGGAGCCGCGGCGCGGTTCGCAGACCCGGTGGTGCCCGTGAGTACGCACAGGGTACATTATACGTGCCAGGTCCGAGATGCCAGGCACCCGGTCTCACGCGGCTGGACCCGTGCTCGGCGTGAGGGTGAACGGGGGTCGCCTGTGTCTATTCTGGACGGTGGCCTGTCCGTATGTTGACGGAGGCTCTGGCATCACCGATCGATAGCGGATCAGGGGCTCTGATCCGGCATGATTCGCGGGGACCAGCGTTGCGAGAACAATCGGGCAGAACCCAGTGTACTGACCGTCCGCGGGACGTGACGGTCGAGGCGATGCCGTCTCCACCGACCGCGTCCGTGCCTGCCGTGCCGTAACCAAAACACCTCAGACAAGTGGCGCCATGAAGCGATTTACCCTGAGCTCGCCGGCCGTGAGATGGCAGTACTTCGTGGTCGGGCTACTCCTCGCGGTCGGGATGGGGATGCAACGCAGCCCGATCCCGGCGCAGACCCCGGGGCGTAAGATCGAGGTGCTCTTCCTCGGTCACGTCTCCCGGCACCACCCGTCCGACTCCGCGGCCGCGTTCCTGGTTCCGGCGCTGGCGAATGAGGGAATCAACTTCTCCTATACGACGGATCCGAACGACCTGAACGCGGCGAACCTCGCGAAGTACGACGCGGTTCTGCTGTACGCGAACCACGACTCGATCACGCCGTCGCAGGAGCGGGCGCTGATCGAGTTCGTGGAGTCCGGGAAGGGGTTCGTTCCGATTCACTCCGCGTCCCACAGCTTCCGCAACTCGGCGCGCTTGATCGCGTTGATGGGCGGGCAGTTCGACCGGCACGGTACGGGCATGTTCACGGCGGCGACGGTGCAGCCGAATCACGAGGTGATGCAGGGGCTCACCCCCTTCGAGACCTGGGATGAGACGTACGTCCACAAGAACCACAACCCGGAGAACCGCACGGTCCTGCAGGAGCGGGTCGAGGGTGACCGTCGCGAGCCGTGGACCTGGGTGCGGACGCAGGGCCGCGGCCGTGTCTTCTACACCGCTTACGGGCACGACTCGCGGACGTGGAAGCAGCCCGCGTTCCACGCCCTGGTGCGCAACGGGATCCTCTGGTCGGTCGGCGAACAGGTCCGCCAGCAGTGGTCGCAGCTGAGGCTGCCGACGCTCACCTACCGCGAGAGCAGCCGCATCCCGAACTATGAGCGCCGCAACCCGCCGCTCAAGCTTCAGGACCCGCTCTCGCCCGCGGCCTCCATGCAGCACATCCAGGTGCCGCCCGGCTTCGAGCTGCAGCTCTTCGCCGCCGAGCCGGACATCGTCAAGCCGATCGCGCTGGCGTGGGACGAGCGCGGCCGGCTCTGGGTCGCCGAGACCGTGGACTACCCGAACGACATTCATCCGGGGCAGCCGGGTCGCGACCGGATCAAGATCCTCGAGGACACGAACCGCGACGGGCGAGCGGACAAGTTCACCGTCTTCGCGGAAGGGCTGAACATCCCGACGAGCTTCACCTTCTCGAACGACGGGGTGATCGTCGCCCAGCAGCCGGACCTGCTCTTCCTGAAGGACACGAACGGGGACGACAAGGCGGACGTACGCCAGACGCTGGTCACCGGCTTCGGGATCCGCGACACGCACGCGGGGCCGTCGAACCTCCGCTACGGCTTCGACAACCGCATCTGGGGCGCCGTCGGCTACAGCGGATACGCCGGGCTGGTGAACGGCGACTCGCTCCGCTTTGCCCAGGCGCTCTGGAGCATGCGTCCGGACGGCACGCAGATGCAGCACGAGGCGAACTTCAGCAACAACACCTGGGGTCTCGGCTTCTCGGAGACCTTCGACATATTCGGCAATACCGCGAACAACGTGCACGCGGTGTACGTCGGCATTCCGCAGCGGTACCTCCGCGGAGTGAAAGGGCTCCCCGTGCGCGCTGGCGCGGAGAAGATCGACGGGCACTACCTGATGTCGCCGATCACCCCGAACGTCCGCCAGGTGGACGTGTTCGGCGGGTTCACGGCGGCGGCCGGGTTCAACCTGTACACCGCTCGCGCATACCCGCGGGAGTACTGGAACCGCATCGCCTTCGTCAACGAACCGACCGGCCGGCTGACGCACCGCGCTATCCTGGAGCCGCAGGGCGCCGGATTCGTGGAGAAGGACGGCTGGAACATGCTCGCCAGCGTGGACGAGTGGGTGGGGCCGGTCGACGCGCAGGTCGGGCCCGACGGGCAGGTCTGGGTCGCGGACTGGTACAACTTCATCATCCAGCACAACCCGACGCCACCGGGCTTCGAGAACGGCGCCGGGAACGCGTACGAGAACCCGCTCCGCGACAAGCAGCACGGCCGCATCTACCGGGTCGTGTACAAGGGCTCGACGCCGTCGGCGCCGCTGTCGCTGAGCAAGACGCGCCCGGCCGAGCTCGTGCGGGCCCTGGAGAACGACAACCTCTTCTGGCGCCTCACCGCTCAGCGGCTCCTGGTGGAGCGCGCGCAGCGCGACGTGACGACACAGCTGATCGCGCTGGTGCGCAATCGCCGTGTGGATGACATGGGGATGAACCCGGGTGCGCTGCACGCGGTCTGGACGCTGGATGGGCTCGGGCTGCTGGATGGCACGAACCGGCAGGCGACCGCCGCGGTGGTCGAAGCGCTTCGCCACCCGGCAGCGGGCGTGCGCAAGGCGGCGCTGCAGGTGCTGCCGCCTAGCGCGGCGACGCTGCAGCAGACGCAGGCGGCGGGGCTGCTGGAGGATCCGAACCCGCATACCCGCCTCGCGGCGGTGCTCATGCTGAGCCAAGTCCCGCAGTCGGAGCCGGTGGGTGCGCTGCTCTACCGTCTGGGCAAAGCGGCCGA
>JAHWJV010000132.1 GCA_019348265.1 Gemmatimonadota bacterium | reverse complement strand
TTGGCGTCGCGAGCCGGACGACCCGCGGGTGGCCAAGCTTCGCGAGGCGCTCACGATCGTGGCCGTGCCGATGCTGAACCCGGATGGAGCGGAGCGCTTCCGCCGCCCGAACGCTCAGGGGATCGATCCGAACCAGGACGCACGGGCCTGGGTGACGCCGGAGATGCGGGCGCTGCGGGATTTGTACCAGCGCGTCCGGCCGGAGTTCGCCTTCGGGCTGCACGACCAGAACGTGCGGAAGCGAGTCGGTGAGAGCGACCGGCTCACGGCCATGGCGCTGCTCGCCGTTCCGTTCAGCAAGGAGATGGAAGACAACGAGGCGCGGGTGCGGTCCAAGCGGCTGTGCGGCGTGATCCGCCAGGCTGTCGAGGCGCTCGCAGGGGAGCGGGTGGCGCGCTTTCCGGAGGAGTACAACGTGAAAGGGATGGGTGAATACGCGGCTCGGGCAGGCGCGAGCAGCATCCTGATCGAGAGCGGCTTCTGGCCGGACGATCCCCAGAAACAGTTCCTGCGGAGGCTCAGCTTCGTGGCCATTCTGACCGCGCTGGAGGCGATCGCCGACGGGCGCGACGACGAAAGCCCGCTGGAGCTCTACGACTCCATGGAGGAGAACGACACCGCCGTTCACGACCTCGTCATCCGCGGTGGAGTGGTGGTCGTGCCCGGGCTGGAGCCATACCGGGCCGACATCGGCATCGACTTCGATGCGCCGCTGGACCTGCGCGGCGGTAAAATCGGCGCGCTTGGCGACCTCACCGGCACGGGGGCGCGCGAAACGCTGGACGCGAATGACCTCTACCTTCACCCGGATCCTCAGGCGCTCGACCCCGGCGAAGGGAGCGAGCCAACCCTGAGCGACGGCTGCCCGGCCTCTCTCACGCTCCGGGACGGTCTCGCAGTTAGCTCGAAAGCGATTTACCACGTCGAGGACGGCGTAGTCCGCGAGTGGCTCACAGACGTGGAGGCGCCGGCCCGCTGATACCGGACCGGCGTCTGTTCAGGCCTGACGAGACCGTCAGCGAGTTCGCAGACGGAGCTCCGTGCCCCAGGGGTCGCTCACCGAGCGGGCTCCCTCCTCGCCGGCCACATCGTACCCGGCCGCCACCAGACTCGACGTCGCCGCCTCCACGTCGTCGACGCCGGGCAGGACTATCTCCCAGAAGAGCAGACGCGCCTCGTCGTCGGCGGGCGGTGCGGCATCGGCGCCAGCCCAGGTGTTCACGCCAAGGTGGTGATGGTACCCACCCGCGGAGAGGAAGAGGGCGCCCGGGTAGCTCCACACGACCTGATCGAAGCCGACCGCCTTATGGAAGAAGTCGCTCGCCCGGCCGATGTCGCCGACGTGCAGGTGCACGTGGCCGATCACCGTGCCCTCGGGCAGACCGGACCACTCCTCACCGCCCGCGGCGCGAACCAGCCCCCCCAGGTTGAGCGGCTCGGTCGCCATCACCAGCTGGCGGCCCTCGTGCCGCCAGGTGGATCGAGGGCGATCCGCGTACACCTCGATGCCGAGCCCGTCCGGATCGCGGAGGTACAGCGCCTCGCTGACCAGGTGGTCCGACGCGCCGGAGCGCTCCCCCACCCGCGGCAGGTGCGCCGCGAACCGGCCGAGGGCTTCACGGTCCGGTACCAGGATCGCGAAGTGGTACAGCCCGAGGTGCCCCCGCTTCGCGACCGGCCGAGCCCCCGCTCGTTCGCTTAGCTCCAGCAGGGCTGTATCGCTCTCCCCGGCCGCCAGCAGGGCGCGCCCGCCATCCCGCTCCTGCAGCCGAAAGCCGAGCACCCCCTGGTAGTAGGCCAGCGATCGCTCCAGCTCGGACACCTGCAGGCTCACCCGCCCGAGCCGCGTCGCCTCGGGAAGGCGGTACGAGGGCGCGGCGATACCTTATCCGGCGGTGCTCTGCTCGGCAGTCATGGTTGCTCCTCCATCGGGCCACCCGCGCTTATGCGGCCCACGAGGTGTCGGTGATGCTCGAAACCTTCCTCCGCCCCGGGGCCGATCCCATCAGGCCGGAATCCGCTGCATCTAGCACAGGAAGTCACGTCAGCTCCCGCGCCTCGGCCAGCAGGGTGATCAGGGAGCGCAGGCCGTCTTCGCCGAGATGCGCAAGCAATCGGCGCTGACACTCCTCCACGGGCTGATCGAGCTCGGCGAGGAGCCGTAGCCCCTCCTCGGTGATCCGGGTGGTGACGAAGCGCCGATCGACCCCTTCGCGGCTGCGCTCGATCACGCCCATCTCCTCCATCCGATCCAGCAGCCGCGTCACGTCCGGTACCTGGGTGAGCATCCGGTCGCGGACCTCGTTCCGGCAGAGCCCCGGCTCGCCCGCACCCCGCAGGATGCGAAGGACGTTGTACTGCGTGGCCGTCAGTCCCAGAGGCCGGATCGTCTCGGCCATCGCGTGGCCCAGCCGCGCCGCCGTACGCTGGATGGCGAGAAACGCCTCCTGCTCCAGGCTGGTGAATGGCCGCGTCTGTCGAAGCTCGTCTCGCAGATCCGTGCTCATGGGCAGGAATTTAAGTGTTATCACACCTGAATGCAAGGGGAACGGCTTCCGCTCCCGGACCCAGGAGCCGCTCCGAGAGCAGATCACCAACCTCTGCCGCGCTGGTCGACCCCTGCGTCGGCGATGCGGCAGAAGGCGAACGCGCGGGCCGCCTGCTCACGGTCGAGCGGGAGCGCCGGCTCGGCGCCCGCATGCGCCTTCGGCTGACGATCCACGTGCTCTAAATACCGTTCGGCACGTCGCTTGCTGCGACGTCACGGACTCTACGAAGACCAGCGAGAGAGGGAGCCTTGGCGCTACGAGAGTATACCGACGCCTCGGGGGTCGCATGGCAGGTCTGGCACGTGGTCCCCACCACGCGGACGGCCGAGCCGTCGGTGCCGAACGAGCGGCGCAAACGGCCGGACCCCAGCTATCCGGGTGATCGCCGTCGCAGAGCGTTCACGCTGACGCCGGGTATGGAGGGCGGCTGGCTCTGCTTCGAGTGCTCGGCTGAGAAGCGTCGGCTCGCACCGGTCCCTGGAGACTGGGAGAACTGCGATGAGGCGGCTCTCGCGGGATATCTCGGCAGTGCGGAGCCCGTTTCGCGGCGGATCATCGACGAGGCACCCCCACAGCAGCTAGATTCGAAGGAGCGGGAAACACGCGCCGAAGCGCACTAGCGGATCCTGACGCTCCGCGCAGGTCACCCCAGCCACCCCGATACGCTGATCCATGGAGCCAGGCGCGACCCTATCGGCGAAAATCCTGGTCGTCGATGATGAGCCGCACGTCATCGCGATCATTGAGGCCGCACTGACGAATGGCGGCTACACGAACGTGCTGACGACGACGCGCTCGCCCGAGGTGGTGGATCTCTACCGCAGCGAAGCGCCCGATCTCATCATCATGGACATGAACATGCCGGGCGTGCACGGCATGGACATCATCGAGGAGCTTCACGAGGTCGTTCCGGACGAGGAGTATCTCCCGATCCTGGTGGTGACGGGCAACCAGGACGTCGAGGTGAAGCTCCGGGCGCTCACCTGGGGCGCGAAGGACTTCCTGGCGAAGCCGTTCGACGTGCCCGAGCTGCTGCTGCGAGTGCGGATGCTGCTCGAGACGCGGCTGCTCTTCAACCGCGTAGCGCGCCCGGATGGGCGGTAGCCGGAGTGGCGGGCCTCGCTCGGGATCGGCCGAGCAGAGCATGAGCCGCATCCGGTTCATCCAGCATCGCGACGTCCAGATACTGCACTGCAACTTTTCAAGGATCGAGTCGACGGAGGAGCTCCGGGCGGTGGTCGCTGAGGCGGGAATACTGATCCGCTCTCAGCCACTGCGATCGGCGCTCCTGCTGATCAACCTCGAGGGGGTGCCCTACACTCTACAGAATGTGTCGGTGCTGCGGCGCGCGCTGGAGGAAAACCGCCCGCACGTCCGCGCCCGCGCCGTCTGTGGGCTTCCCACGATCGCGCAGCTCTCCTTCGCGGCCATGGCCCGGCTGTCGCAACGGCCGATGGAGCAGTTCCGCGATTTCAGGTCCGCCATGGACTGGCTCGTCGAGGCGGCGCGCTGAGCGGGTCCGAGCTGATCCGATCTCTTCCTACGCCCCACCCCGGCTCCGGAGTCAGACATGCGCCTGTTGCAACGGATCGCAGTGGTCGCCGCGCTACTCCTGATCGCCCTGCCCCGCCCCGCCGCCGCGCAGCTCCAGCGCCTGGTCGCCGAAGACATCTTCCCCGTTCAGGATCTCCACGTTCACGGCTCGACGATCGAGGAGCTGTCGAATGGAGACCTGCTGGTGGCCTGGTTCCAGGGGCATGGCGAGCGCTGGGCTGACGACGTGCGGATCATGGGGGCGCGGAGGAAGGCGGGCAGCGACCGATGGAGCGAGCCGTTCTTGCTCGCGGACGTGGACGGCTTCCCCGACATCAACCCGGTGCTCTTCGTCGACAAGCGCGACCGGCTCTGGCTCCTCTGGTACGCGGTGCTCGCCAACCAGTGGGAGACTTCGCTGCTCAAGTACCGGGTCAGCGACCGCTACCTCGAGATGACGGGGGCGCCGACCTGGGATTGGCAGGACGACCTGCTGGTGAAGCCGGGTGACAAGGCGGAGCGCGGCATTCAGCCGAACGACCGCTTCGTCCAATCCGTGGCGGCGCAGCTGGAGGTTCAGCGGGCGCGGCTCGGGACCGTTGCGAGCACGGAGGCGTTCCAGCGCTGGAGCGCCGAGACGATGGCCAAGGCGCGGGGGGAAGACATGCTGCGCGCGGGGCGGCTGTACCGTGAAGACGGGACGTACGAGGAGCGGCAGCTCGGCTACCCGTACTTCCAGCGGATGGGCTGGCAAACGCGCAACAAGCCGGTGATCACCCGCTCCGGACGCATGATCCTGCCGCTCTACTCCGACGGCTTCAGCTTTTCTTTGATGGCCTACACGGACGACCGCGGCGCCACCTGGCAGTTCAGCACGCCGCTGGTGGGCGCCGGCAACATTCAGCCGGCGATCGCGCAGACCCGCTCCGGCGAGCTGGTGGCGTACATGCGGGACAACGGCCCCGCGCCCAAGCGCCTGCACGTGAGCCGCTCGAGCGACGATGGGAAGACGTGGAGCACCGTCGTCGACTCGGAGCTGCCCAACTCCGGCTCGGCCGCCGACGTCGTCACCCTGCGCAACGGCCACTGGGTCATGATCTACAACGACGTCGAGTCGGGTCGTCATCGCCTCTCCGTCTCCCTTTCCGAGGACGAAGGAAAGACGTGGCCGTGGACCAGGCGCATCGAGCTCGACGAAAGCCCTCGTCCCAGGACCGCCCACTATCCGGCGATCATCGAGGGACGGGACGGAAAGCTGCACGCGACGTACAGCTTTTTCTACCCGAACGGTCCGGGTGCGCCCGACCGGAAGACGGTGAAACACGCCACTTTCGACGAGGCCTGGATCCGGGACGGCCGTTGACGGCCGGGGATCGCCGGCCGCCTTCCAGCAATGAGTGTCCGCGGGGCGTTTCCCGACGGGCGCGATCAGGTTAACCTGCATGCAGCGCCGGCACGCGCGAGGCCGGTCCAGTCGCAGAAGTCCAGCCCTCGCTCGACACAACTCTCCCAGGGGACGAAGAACATGGAATCAGGCAACACGACCGCTGGGCTGACCCGGCGCGGATTCATCAGCGGCGCCGCCACCGCCGCGGCGGGCACCTACGCGTTCGCCCCCGGGCTCGTGTCCGACGCCTCCGCGATGCAGCAGGCCGCCAAGCCAAACTCCACCATCAACGGGGTGCGGCTCGGCATCAACGCGCCATACTCCGTCCGCGGGCAGTTCACGAGCGCCGAGGAGACGCTGCGGGCGATGCTACAGCTCGGCCTCAGCTGGGTGGAGCTGCGGGGTCCGTCTATCGAGGGCTTCGCGGGGCTCCCAGAAGCGCCCGCTCTGCCCCCCAACGGCCCTGCCGGTTCACCCGCCGCCGCCGCGCGGCAAGCGGCGCAGCGGCAGCGCGCGGAGCAGGTCACCCGCTGGCGTCTCTCGCAGTCGATGGACCGGTACAAGGAGCTGCGCCGGATGTACGAAACGGCCGGCGTGAACATCCAGCTAGTGAAATTCCCCGACCTCACGGCGAATCTCAGCGACGACGAGGCGGCGTACATCTTCGAGGTGGCAAAGGCGCTGGGCGCGGAGGCGATCACCACCGAGCCGCCGTTGAGCCACACCAAGCGGCTGGGCCAGATCGCCAGCAAGCACCGCATCATGATCGGCTACCACGGGCACGCGGCGGTCACTGAGGTGGAGGCGTTCGGCCGTCCCGGCTCGTACGAGCAGGCGTTCTTCTACTCCCCTTTCAACGGGGCCAATGTCGACATCGGACATTGGATCGCCGGAAACAACGTGTCACCGGAGCCGTTCATCCGCGAATACGCGCACCGCATTACGAACCTCCACATCAAGGACCGGAAGAAGAACCAGGGTCCGAACACCCCGTGGGGCGAGGGCGATACGCCGATCGCGGACATCCTGCGCCTGATGCGGGACCAGAAATACACCTTTCAGGCGACCATAGAGCTGGAGCACCCGATCCCCCCGGGCTCCAACGTCATGGCGGAGCTCGCCCGGACGATCGAGTTCGCGAAGCGCGCGCTGAACTCCTGAGCGTCCGCTAGATCACGCTCCCCCGTGCGAGAATGCGAAGCGGGGCCCCGGATTGCGGGGCCCCGCTTCGCATTTCTCGCCTGGCCCTACTCCCGGGTAGCCGGTGGGGTTTCACACCCCGTGGTGCGCACGGTGTAGGTGAGAGCGACGATCTTCCAAGCACCGCCGGAGCGGACGAAGTCGAACGCGTCGATGCCGCAGTGGGTGAAGCGCGCACCCTGGTGGAAGTCGTACGGGGCCCAGAGCGTCGCCATCTCGCCCTCCACCTCCACGCGCGGGTCCCACATCCGCTCCCGCAGCACCTCCGTGCTCCGCCCGACGGAGGCGACGAAATCGGCCATCGGTCGCGTTTGAACCACCGGCTCCGATCCGGGCTGCACGCGGACCGAGACGATACGAGCATCCGCGGTGAACAGGCGGCGCAGTGCCGCGGTGTCTCGCGCCTCCATCCCGGCGAAGAGCGCCTGGGCCGCCTGAATCACCGGGAGCTCGGCGGCCGAGGGGGCGCCTGCACTGGCGCCGGGATTGGCCCGGCCTCCGGGTACGCAGCCGGCCAGCAGGGCGAACGCGAGCATGTAAACATGCGAGGTGCAGCGCGGTGTCCCCGGTGTGGAGAATCTCAGACGAATCTTCACGGCAGCTCGCGTAGGCGGATGTTCCTGAACTCGATCGGCGACCCCTCGGCCTCGAGGCAGAGATAACCCGTGCGGGGCTGGGCCCCGCTCCCTCCGGAGACTTCCTCGCCATTCACCCAGAGCCGGACCTCGCCATTGATCCCGCGAACGTAGTAGTGGTTCCACTCGCCCACGCCCCTGCCGAGCTGCTTCCGCGGGAAGCTGCGCGAGCCGTTCGGCGAGGTCGGGGCGAAGGGCTGCAGCTTCGACTCGCCGACCGCGAATATGTCGCCGTTGGTGGTGAACCAGTCCGCCACCGTCCCGGTTCGCTGCTGGTGCTGCGCGGCGTAGCCATGGTCGAGCATCTGGACCTCGATCCCGGCCTTGGGGAGCACACCGGGCGCGAGCGCGGCGAGCGCCGTAGCCGGCACCCAGACGAAGAGGCCCGAGTTGCCGGCGGAGCGCAGATGGCGCCACTCGACGACGATCTCGAAGTTGGCGACCGTGTCGCGCGTGCGCATCACACCGATCGGCTCGCCGGTGCTCACCAGCAGGTCCCCGCGCCAGCTCCAGGTGTCGGCGTGGCCGTTTACATCGACGAAGTCGGCCTCACCGAGCGTTCTCCACCCCGGCCCCGTGCCGTCGATGAAAGCGCGCGGGGCAGCGGGCGCACCCTGACCCAGCGCGGGGAGTGGTACCGCGCAAAGCAGCGCCACGACGAGGTAGCGGAGGGCGATCGGGAACCGCGCTGAAGGCATGTATCCGTCCGTATTGAAGGCCCGTCGAACAGGGAGTCCGCCGTCTACAGGTTCCTGCGCTTCATTTCCTGCACGGCATGGTCGCACGCTCGGGCAGTCATGGCCATGAAGGTGATGCTCGGGTTCTGGTTCGGGCAGCTCGTCATGCACGCACCGTCGGTGACGTAGACGTTCGGCGCGTCCCAGACCTGGTTGTTGCCGTTCAGGACACTGGTCCTCGGATCGCGCCCCATGCGCGCCGTTCCCATCTCGTGAATGGCGCCGCCCGGGTGGACGTCGGGCGCGCCACCGGGAAGGCTGTCGTACGCGGCCACGTTGGTGCATCCCGCCGCCTCCAGGATCTCCGCGGCCTGCGCCTTCATGTCCTCCCGCATCTTCAGCTCGTTGTCCCCCCACGTGGCGTGGATGCGCAGCACCGGGATCCCCCAGGGGTCCTTCT
>JAHWJV010000131.1 GCA_019348265.1 Gemmatimonadota bacterium | reverse complement strand
CCGCCGAAGGCCGCCCTGCCGCCGATCGGCGGGGTCGTCGACGACGAGGACCTGCCGCCGCTCGGTGCCGGGGCGTTCCTGCCGGCCCGCGACCGCGTCGAGCTGCAGGTCGGTCGGTCCACGACCGTCCCGCACCGGCTCGAGCTGCCGCGACGGGGGACGCCGCTCGACCTCTACGTGCTCGTCGACACGTCGATCTCGATGAAGGACGACCTGCCGGAGGTCAGCCGCGACCTGCTCCGCCTCATCGACCGGCTTCTCGCGCAGGGCGTGGACGTGCGCGTCGGCCTCGGCGAGTTCAAGGGCCAGGAGTCGACGATCGCCTACCGCCGCGTCCAGGGCGTCGGCCCCGAGGTCGAGGACTTCCGCTCGGCGCTCGCCGGCCTGAACGCGCTCCCCGCCGATCGGCTGATGCGCCCCGCCGCACCCGGGAGTGCTGGGCGAAACGTCGCACGAACGCTCGCCCAGTGCGCCGTCGTGTGGGGTGTGACGCTGGTATTGCTGCCCGCGCTGCTGCTGATCGTCGACAGGCACTTCCATCTGCCGCGGCTCGCGTCCCCAGGCCAGCTCGGGATCGCAGCCGCGCTCTTCGTCGCGTTCAGCGCGCTGAACCTGTGGACCGGGCTGACGCTCGCGACCCGTGGAGAGGGCACGCCGCTGCCGCTGGAAGCGCCGCGCCACCTGGTGATCTCCGGACCATATGCCTGGGTTCGGAATCCCATGGCGGTGGCGGGGCTGGGGCAGGGGATGGCTGTCGCGCTCGCGTTCGGATCGTGGCTGCTGATGGCGTACGTCGTGGCGGGCGGCCTGCTGTGGAACTTCGGACTGCGCCCGCCCGAGGAGCGCGACCTGCTGGCCCGATTCGGTGCGGAGTACGAGCAGTACCGCCGCACCATCCGCTGCTGGATTCCCGCTCTGCGGCCCTATCGCGCGGCAAGCAGAACGGCGGCGGTTGCCTGTGCGATGACTCTCGAGGAGTCAGGCATCAGCAGGTAGGAGCGTCCCCCTCGTCGGCGTCCCCGAGGCTCAACCCCGGACCGAGGCCCCTGGCGTCCGCCCATTCCAGCGCCGCGCGATACGCCTGCTTCAGGTCGTCGCGGAACTCCAGGATGGCTTCGGCCGTGCTACGGTCCATCGGCAGGCCGTTCTCCGGGCCCTTGCGGCTCAATTCCAGCGAGGTCGTCGCGATCGCCTCGAACGCGCCGAACCGGAACTCCAGCCCGCTTGTCTGGGCCGCCCCCACCTCCACGTCGCCGACCATCTCGCGGTAGCGCATCTCGCCTTCGAGGCTCATCCGATCGCTGATCGGCGCGCGCGCGCCCGCGCCGTAGCCCCAGTTCAGCCCCGCATCCGTGCTCGCCCCGCTCAGCACCCGCCCGCCTACACCGACGAGCAGGTAGGGAGCGACCGAGGAGGCGGGGAAGAGCTTTCCGACATTCAGCACCCCGTCCACGTCGGCGCTGAGCACGCCCGTGCGGCCGGAGGTGCGATCGCTCGCGGAGAAGGTCGACCCGGCGTCGACCGCCATGCCGACGCGGACCCCGGTCCACCCCTGCTCCCGCGTGACGTTCACGCCCACCAGCAGCGGCCCGCCGGACAGGCCCGCGTCGGCAGCGACATAGGAGGAGACCACGGTCGTGGTAGCGGACTGGGCGGCGGCAGACGTGGAAACGCCGAGCGCCAGGAACAGGAGGGCCCGTTTCATGGAGGTGTGGATTCGGAGGTATGCGGACTGATCGACTACGGCGGACGCCCCGTCAAACGCGGATCGAGGGTAGACCTCTCCGGCGGATCGTAACGTGGAGGACGAGTAAGGTAGCCGGCGATCGGGTGGGTGTCGAGGCTCTTCTCTATAGAAAATTCCGTCCCGACGCCGCAGAGCGAAACCAACCCTCTGCGGCCGTTGCGCTTACGAAAAGAAACACCGGTTTCCGTCGCAGGCGGCTCTGCGCGTTTTGCGGCACATGTTGCAGTTTCAGGCTCAGCGCTGGGCAAAATGCGCCTACTCTGTCTGTCTCAGAGGCAGGGCGCGCCGTGCTGGCCGTGAGCCCACGGCTTGGGATCCGGCCAAAGAGAGACCCCGCTCCAGGACGATCTGGAGCGGGAACGGATAGCCGATAGCCGATAGCCGCTAGGGTGCGATGTCGAAGAACTCCACCCCTTCACCCTTTTCCTGTGCCGTGCGGAGGCTCCACTCGCTCTCGAAGAGGAGCAGCGGGCGCTCCTTCGAGTCGTAGACGAGAGTACGCCCGGTGCCGCTGGCGAGCAGCTCGATCGCCCCCGTCGGTCCGGTCACCCAGCGCGCGAACTTGTAGGGGAGGAAGTCCAGCTTCGCGGTAACGCCGTACTCGTGCTCGAGCCGGTGCAGGAGCACGTCGAACTGCAGCATCCCGACGGCGCCGACGATCGGCGAGGGCCCGGCGATGGACTCCTGGTAGAAGACCTGAGCGGCCCCCTCTTCGGAGAGCTGCTGCATCCCGGTGTCGAGCTGTTTGCGCCGCAGCGGGTCGCCGATGCGAACGCGGGCGAACTGCTCGGGCGAGAAGCGGGGAATGCCGCGGAACTCCAGGTCCCCGTTCGCGGAAAGGGTGTCCCCGATGCGAAGCGAGCCGCGGTCGTGGATGCCTATCACGTCGCCCGCCCAGGCCTCCTCGATGATGGTGCGGTCGCGAGCGAGGAACTGCGTCGGCGCCGTCAGCCGCATCTGCTTGCCCGTTCGCACGTGCTTCACCTGCATCCCCGCCTCGAACCGCCCGGAGCAGATGCGCAAGAACGCGATCCGGTCCCGGTGCTTCGGGTCCATGTTCGCCTGGATCTTGAAGACGAACCCGGTGAAGTCCTCCCCCTCCGGCTCGATGATCCCCACGCTCGATTCACGAGCCACCGGCGGCGGGGCGAGCTGCAGGAAGGACTCCAGGAAAGGCTCCACGCCGAAGTTCGTCAGCGCGCTTCCGAAGTATGCGGGGGACACCTCCCCCGAGAGGAAGGCCTCCGGCTCGAAGGCGATACCGGCCATGTCGAGCAGCTCGACGTCCTCGAGCAGCTTGTCGTACGCGAAGCTCCCCAGCAGCTCCTGGATCAGCGGGTCGTGCAGCGAGGCGAGCTGCTCGGTCGCGCGCTTCTGACCGTGCTCCTCCTTCTCGAACAGGTGGATTCGACCGTCCATCCGGTTGTACACGCCCAGGAAACGGTCACCGTCGTGGATGGGCCAGGTGATCGGGTAGCACTTCAGCCCGAGGTCGCGCTCGACGTCGTCCAGGAGCTGCAGGGCCTCCATCCCCGCGCGATCGCACTTGTTGACGAAGGTGAAGATCGGAGTACGCCGGCGATGACAGACCTGGAACAGCTGACGGGTGCGCTCCTCCACGCCCTTCCGATTGTCGAGCAGCATCACCGCGCTATCGGCGGCCATCAACGTCCGATAGGTATCCTCGGAGAAGTCGGCGTGCCCCGGAGTGTCGAGGAGGTTGACCTGATATCCCTCGTACTCGAACTGCAGCACGCTGGAGGTCACGGAGATGCCGCGCTCCTGCTCCATCTTCATCCAGTCGGACGTGGCGTGCCGCTCCGCGCGGCGAGCCTTGACGCTGCCCGCGAGGTGGATCGCGCCGCCGTAGAGGAGAAGCTTCTCGGTGAGAGTCGTCTTCCCCGCGTCCGGGTGTGAAATAATGGCAAAGGTCCGCCGTCGGCGGACCTGTTGAGAGAGCTCGTTCATCCTCGCTGCGGGGTGGGGGCGGGCGAGCAGCGCGGTTCGATCGCGCGGGTCTCGTAGCCCTGGGTATTACCCGGTCAAAGATAATCGGATCCCCGCTTGTGTGGCGGTTGCCGGCCGCGCATCTTCCCCGCGGCTGCTTTCACCCGCACGCACACCGAGGATGACCCCGCGAAACACCTTCTTCGCCGTTCTGACGGCCTCGCTCATGGGAGCACCGGGGCTGCGCGCGCAGCAGCGCGGGGTGCCGCTCGACACGCTGCGCGTGAGCGCGGCCTCCCGCGCTGCCGCGGAGGTAGCGACGGGGACGCGCGCGGTCGAGGTGATCGACGCCGGCGACATCCGCCGCTCGCCGGCTCGCACCGTCGCCGACCTGGTGCAGTGGGCGTTCGGCGTGGACGGGATGCCGCGGTCTGGCGCGGCGGCCGACGTGGCTGTGCGGGGCTCCTCTTTCGAGCAGGTGCTGGTGCTCGTGGACGGGATCCGCGCTAGCGACGCGCAGACGGGCCACTTCGACCTGGACCTCGCCGTCCCGCTGGATCAGATCGACCGGATCGAGATCGTGCGCGGGCCAGGATCTGCGCTGCACGGCGCCGACGCGATGGCCGGTGTCATCCAGATCGTCACGCGACGAGGACGCGGATCTGCGGCACGGCTCGAGGCGGGGTCCTTCGGCACGACGAACCTCTCGCTGTCGCACACGGGCAACGCTCGCGGGGTTCACGCCGACATCGCCGCCGACCTCCAGCGCTCCGACGGCCACCGCGCAGGGACCGACTACGAGAGCGGCATCGTCCGCGCCGCGCTTTCGGCTCCGACCGGCGGAGGCACCCTGGCCGGCGACGCCGCGTTCGCCGCGCGCAACTTCGGCGCGGACCGCTTCTACGGGCCCTTTCCGTCGTACGAGAAGACGCGGACCGCGACGGCGTCGCTGGCCTGGCGCGCCGTACCGACGACCCGTCTGGCGATCGAGCCCGCGCTCAGCCTTCGCCGCCACGACGACCACTTCATCCTCCGGCGCGAGAACCCCGCGGCCTACGAGAACGAGCACTGGACGCTGCAAGCCGGCGGCGAGCTGATCGCCCGCTACGCGCTGACGCCGCTGGTGCGCGTAGCCGGCGGGGTGGAGGCGTACCGCGACCTGCTCCGCAGTCCGCGGCTGGGAGACCGCGCCGAGTCCCGCGGCGCACTGCTGGCGGAGCTGGTGGCTGGGCGGGTCGGCGCCGCTACGGGTACCGCCGGGCTGCGGATCGACCGGCACGAGGCGTTCGGCGCCTTCTGGTCCCCGTCGCTCGCGGCCGCGTGGTGGCCGCTCCGACCACTGCGCGTCCGCGGCTCCGTCGGGCGAGCCTTCCGCACACCGACCTGGACGGAGCGCTACTACAAGGACCCCGCCAACATCGGAGATCCCGGTCTTGCGCCCGAGCGCGCCTGGAGCGGAGAGGTCGGCCTAGACGCTTACCCTGCTTCCGGAGTGCGCATCGGAGCCGCGGGCTTTCTCCGCGCCGCGGAGGATCTGATCGACTGGGCCAAGCCCGTCGGGGAGCCGACCTCGCCCTGGCGGACCCGCAACGTGGAAGACGCGACCTACCAAGGCCTGGAGGCGGAGCTCCGCGTCGACGACTTGCTGGGCACTCGCTGGGTCGCCCGCGGAAGCTGGCTTTCCCTCGACTCCAGCGAGGCGCCCGGGTTCAAATCCAAGTACGCGCTCCGCCCGCTGGTCGACGTGGTGTCGCTGGCGGCGGACCGGGTCGTGCTCCGCGGCCTGACGGTCGGAGGCCGGGCCCAGCGGGCGCGGCGTGTCGGCGAGAAGCCATACACCCGGCTGGACGCGCGCGCCGGCTACCAGCTGCCGGTCGGCCGCGTGTACGTCGACCTGCAGAACGCCACCGCCGCTCAGTATCTCGACATCATCGGCGTGAACGCCGCCGGGCGATCGCTGCTCGTCGGTGTGGAATGGACGGGGCGCCGCTGATGCATCTGCTGCAGATCCTCCTCCCGCTTCGAGACAACGAGGGAAACCCCTTCCCGCGGCGGGATCTCGCTCGCGTTCGAGAGGAGCTGGTGGACCGCTTCGGCGGGGTCACCGCGCACCTGCAGGCGCCGGCGCACGGCGTCTGGAAGGACGAGGAGGCCGGAACCGTCGAGCGCGACGAGATCGTTGTGGTCGAAGTGATGGACGAGTCGCTCGACCGCGAGTGGTGGGTCGGCTACCGCGAAGAGCTGCGCCTGCGCTTCAAGCAGGAGGATCTGGTGGTGCGCGCCATGGAGATCGAGAGGCTGTGAAAGAGAGTTCAAAGTGCACAGTTCGAAGTACCGCATCAACTACTTTGAAGTCTCCTGTTGAGCTTTGAAGTCCCCATTGGAACTCCTCCCCGTCGGCCTGCCCTCCACCGCGCCCGAGCGTCAGCGGGAGGTGGACCTCACCGAGGCCGGCCTCAGCGTCCGCCGCCGTGAAGCAGACTGGATCGCCCTGCGCGGAGGCATCGACCGCTGGCTCGGCGGGGTGCACCTCCGAGGCCCGGAGCCCGCCTGGCGCTGGGATGGGCAGCGGGAGCTGCTGGTGGAGAGGAGTTGAAAGTCTTCGGTCTTCAGTCGTCAGTCTTCGGTCTACCCTCGCAGGTCTCGGCCGGAGGAGCTACCGAGGAGCGCGGACCGAGGGCTGACGACTGAAGACTAGAGACTCTTTTTCTCCTCCGGCTCGAACATCGCCAGCTCCGGCGAAAAGCCCTGCTCGGCGAGGGGGCGTTCGGTCTTGCGGGAGAAGGCCCAGCGGGTGATCTGGGGCGTGTACTGGAGGCCCACGGTCCCGACGAGTGATAGCGCAAGCACGAGGAGCGCGATGAGCGCGCCGAGCTCCGTCTGGCCAATGGAGACGGCGATGCCCGCGAGGATGATCGAGAATTCGCCGCGGGCGATGAGAGTGAGGCCCAGCGAGAGCGCACCGCGCTGACTGAGCCCGTTTCTTCGCCCGGCCACCCATCCCGCACCGAGCTTCACCGCCACCGCCAGCACCGTCAGGATCGCCGCGGGCACCCAGACGGAGACGAAGGTACGCGGGTCGATGGAGAGGCCGAAGGCGAAGAAGAAGATCGCTGCGAAGACGCCCTGAAGCGGCGCGAACAGCTGCTCCGCCCGCTCCTTGTGCCGGGTCTCGGCGATGGCCAGGCCCGCGAGGAAGGCGCCGATCGCCTCGGACAGCCCCGCGGCGAGCGCCCCCCAGGAGAGGAGAAGCACGAGGCCGCCGCTGAGCAGGATGAAAAGGTCGTCGCTCTCCATCTGGAACAGTCTGTCGAGGGCCGGCCGCGCCTTCACCGCCAGCAGGACGATCGCCCCGAAGAAGAGGATCGCCTTCCCCATTCCCCAGAGCGCCCCGTTCAGGCTCGGCTCCGTCGTCAGCACCGCGCCGGAGAGAATGGCCAGGAAGAGAGCCACGAAGATGTCCTCGAACACGAGGATGCCGAGCACCACTTCGGTCTCCGGGTCGGCCGACCGCTGCATCTCGATGATGCTCTTGGCGATGATCGCGCTCGAGGAGACGTAGAAGGCGCCGGCGAGCAGCAGCGCGGCGTCCCACCCGTAGCCGAGCGCCAGCCCGCCCGCCAATCCGACGGGAAAGGCGACCAGCAGGTCCACGCTCCCGGTTCGCAGGATCTGGCGCCGGTTTCGGACCAGTGCGCCGAGCGAGAACTCCAGTCCCATGAAGAAGAGGAGGAGCACCACCCCGACGGTGGCGATCGTGTCGACCAGGTGAGCGTCGAAACGGGAATGCGGCAGCGACACCCCGAGCAGAATGAACGCTGGGATGATCGACTGGCGCAGACGCAGGAAGAGCAGCCCCGCCGCCGCCAGCGCGACGAGGACCAGGCCAGACCCCAGAAGGAAATCGCCGTGCACCGCCCTACCCGTCCCGGGTCCCGCCCCTGCACACCGCGGCGAAGCTCGACACCTGCTCGCGGCTCCCGATCACCATCAGCGTGTCCCCCGCCTCGATCCGCTCCGCCGGCTGCGGGTTCGGGTACGCCTTGCCGTCTCGCAGCAGCGCCATCACGCTCGCGCCGGTCTTCTGCCGGATGGCCGCCCCCTCCAGCGTCTGGCCGGCCATCGGAGAGCTCGTGTCTACCTTGATCCACTCGATCGAGAGCTGCTCCAGGATCATGTCCATCGACTCCGCCACCGGAGGCTGGAAGTACGCGCCCCCCAGAATGGCGCCGAGCTTGCGCGCCTCCGGGTCCTGCAGGCGGATCGCGGCGAAAGGGTAATCCTCGCCCTTCTTGAAGTGGTAGATCTCGCGGTGACCCGTGTTGTGGATGATCACCGTCATCCTGTCGCCCTCATTCGTCGTGACGGCGTACTTCTTCCCGACTCCGGGGAGATCGTGCTCGCGGACGTCCATAGACGCTGCCTGGCTGGGGTGAGCGACGTAGCACCGGGGCGCGCGCGCATCAGCGGACGCCCTTTTGCGGTATTCTCCGAAGGTCCATGTCCGCAGGAACCTCGTCCGCAACTCGCGCCGGGCGATCTCGGCCGCGGGCGACCCGGTGACGGTGAGCGGGTCCGTGTACGTCCCGGTCTACTCCCACATCTACTATCGCGACGAGCACGGATTCGTCAACCTGGCGGTCACGCTCAGCCTGTGAAATGCCGACGCCGAGCACCCGATCGCCATCCGCAGGGTGCGGTACCACGACCGCGGGAAAGCTGGTGCGCACCTACGTCAGGCAACCGGTGCGTCTCGGGCGGATTGCGACCCGGGCGT
>JAHWJV010000130.1 GCA_019348265.1 Gemmatimonadota bacterium | reverse complement strand
CGGCCACTGAGCACGCGAAGCGTGCGAAGAACTTCATCGGCGGCGAGTGGGTCGCTCCCGCCGGCGGCGAGTACTTCGAGAACCGAAACCCGGCCCGCAGCTCGGAGGTCATCGGGCTCTGGCCGCGGTCGGGGAAGGAGGACGTCGACCGGGCGGTATCTGCGGCGCGCGAAGGGTACGAGCAGTGGCGCCGGACCCCCGCTCCAGAGCGTGGCAACCTGCTGAAGGCGGTCGGCGACATCCTGGTCCGGAGAAAGGAGGAGATCGCGAGCGCCGCCACGCGCGAGATGGGGAAGGTCCTGCTGGAGACACGCGGGGACGTGCAGGAGGGGATCGACACCGCCTACTACGCGGCAACCGAGGGGCGCCGCCTCTTCGGCCATACCGTTCCCTCCGAGCTGCGCGAGAAGTGGGCGATGACCTACCGCCGTCCGATCGGCGTCGCGGGGCTGGTGACCCCGTTCAACTTCCCGCTCGCGATCCCCACCTGGAAGATGTTCCCGGCGCTGCTCTGCGGGAACAGCGTCGTCTTCAAACCCGCCGAGGACGCGCCCCACACCGCGACGCTGCTGGTGGAGATCCTGGAGGAGGCAGGCGTTCCTCGGGGCGTGGTCAACCTGGTCCACGGCCTCGGCGCAGACGCCGGCGCGGCGATCGTGTCGCACCCTGAGGTGCCACTGATCTCCTTTACCGGCTCGACCCAGACCGGCACCGGCATCGGCGCGACCTGCGGGGCGATGCACAAGCGCCTGACGCTCGAGATGGGCGGCAAGAACGCGCAGATCGTCATGCCTGACGCCCCCATGGAACTCGCACTGGACGGCGTGCTCTGGGGCGCGTTCGGGACCACGGGGCAGCGCTGTACCGCGACTTCCCGGCTGCTCCTACACGACTCCATCCACGACGAGTTCATCGAGCGGCTGGTCGCACGTGCACGCGCGCTCCGCATTGGCGATGGCCTCCAGGACGACGTGGACGTCGGCCCACTCGTCAACGCCGCCGCGCTGGAAAAGGTGGAGCGGTATGTCGAGATCGGGCGCGGAGAGGCCGAGCTGCTCCTCGGCGGCGAGCGCGCGCGCGGCGGCGACCTCGACGACGGCTTCTTCTTCCAGCCGACCATCTTCGCCGGCGTACGGCCGGGCTCGCGGCTCGCCCTGGAGGAGATCTTCGGCCCCGTCCTCTCGGTCATCCGCTTCGATGCGCTGGAAGAGGCTTTCCGGATCAACAACGAGGTGCGATACGGCCTCTCCAGCTCCATCTACACGCGCGACACGACCGCCGCCTTTCGCGCGATGAACGAGCTCGACAACGGCATCACCTACGTGAACGCACCCACGATCGGGGCCGAGGCGCATCTGCCGTTCGGTGGCGTCAAGCAGACCGGGAACGGCCATCGCGAGGGCGGCTGGGAGGTCTACGACTTCTACTCGGAGACGAAGGTCTGCTACGTCGACTACTCCGGAAAGCTCCAGCGAGCCCAGATCGATAACTACGCGGGGGGGCCGTACTGAAGGGGCATACCACTCGGCCGCCACCCGGCTCGCCCTCCCCGGCTCGGACCTCCCGGCTCGGCGTTCCGGCTCGGCCCTCCCGGCTCGGACCTCCCGGCTCGGACCTCCGGCTCGGCGCTCCGGCTCGGCCCTCACCCGGCTCGCGTTGGGCTCGCCACCCTCTCCCAAGTCTGGGAGAGGGGTTGGAGTTCCGCTCAAGATCAGCAAGTGCGCTTTTGTCATCCTGATGAGGAACGACGAAGGATCTGTTGCACCGCGCCTGCTACAGCGCTGTAGTTTACGCTCCTGCCACAGATCCTTCGCTGCGCTCCAGGGTGACAGACCGGTGATCACGACAGCGGATTTCGCGCGTAGGACCGCCCCGGCTGGATGTGAAGCCCCTCTCCCAGTATTGGGAGAGGGTGGCGAGCCCGAAGCGAGCCGGGTGAGGGCCCGAGCCGGGTGAGGGCCGCCGCACTCTCGCACGATCACTTCCGGAACGGCATTCCGATTGCCGGGTATGACGCCGACCCTCCCGAGCGGTCTTTCCCCTCTGGTTCCACCGCCACGTTACGCCGGACCGACGTTGAGCATGACGCCCACTGACCCGGACACGCCCTTCGGTGAACCGCCGATTCTCTCCGGCGGGAGCGATTGGGACGAGCGCGCGCCTGCGCCGACGGCCTCGGGGGACCGCTACCGCGATGCGCGGCGTCGCACGGAGTACGAGAGCCGCGGGGTGATGTCCACCGGCCGCTGGATGTGGGAGGGCGTGAAGGCGGTCAGCACGGCCATCGTGCTGTTCCTGCTCATCCGGACCTTCCTGGTGGAGGCGTTCAAAATCCCCACGGGGTCGATGGAGAACACGCTGCTCGTGGGGGACTTCCTGCTGGTGAACAAGGCGGTGTACGGCGCGGAGATTCCAGTGACGCGCGCGCACCTGCCCGGGTTCACGCAGCCGCGCCGCAACGACGTGGTGGTCTTCCTTCCGCCGCACGAGCCGAGCAAGAACTATGTCAAGCGCATCGTCGGCGTCAGCGGCGACACGCTGCAGATGCGCGATAAGCTGCTCTACCTGAACGGTGAGCCGCAGCGGGAGAGCTGGGCCCGCAACATCGACCCGTTCACCGATCCGTCCGACCCGCGCATGCGCTGGCAGCGCGAGTTCCTCGTGGACCCACCCGCGGAGGGGGGCGATTACCGTCCGACCCGCGACAACTGGGGGCCGCTGGTGGTGCCCCCGCAGAAATACTTCGCGCTCGGCGACAACCGAGACAACTCCGAGGATTCCCGCTACTGGGGCTTCTTCGACGCGAGCTCGATCAAGGGGCGACCGATCTTCGTCTACTATTCGTACGCACGCGACCCGCTCGATCCATTCTCCTGGCTTTCCGACGTGCGCTGGACCCGCATCGGCGACGTGATTCGCTGACCCGCTGACCGGCGGTATCGGCGTGCGGCCGAGGCCTTGACAGCCAAACGCACTATGGTCATTATCACCGACGTCTTTCCCGCACCGCTCTCCGCGTTACGGGAAGGGTCGGTTGGCTCCCCGTCCCTGTATCGCCCGCCCGGGCGTCGGGTTCGCCGGTCGCTCTGGTCGCCGGATTCCACGATAGCCGCTCCAACTCTCCCGCCTTCCCCCACGGTTGCCCCCATGAACGGCACCTCCTCCATGCGCAAGATCGCGGTCGAGTCCGAATCCCTCGATCAGTATCTCCGCGAGATCAGCGCCTACCCGCTCATTGACCGCGATCGAGAAGCTCAGCTCGCGCGCTCGATCCGTGAGCGGGACCCGATGGCGCTCGAGACCCTCGTCCGCTCGAACCTCCGTTTCGTCGTCTCGGTCGCCAAGCGCTACCAGAACCAGGGCGTCTCGCTCGCCGACCTCATCAACGAGGGAAACATCGGCCTGATGCGCGCCGCTCAGAAGTTCGACGAGACCAAGGGGATAAAGTTCATCTCCTACGCCGTCTGGTGGATCCGGCAGGCGATCCTGCAGGCTCTGGCCGAGCAGTCGCGCATCGTCCGCGTCCCGCTCAGCCGGGCAGGGACGCTGCACCGGATCGGCAAGCGCTCGTCCTCGCTCACTCAGGAGCTCGGACGCGAGCCGACCATGGAAGAGATCGCCGACGAGCTGGATCTCACGGAGGAGGAGATAAAGCACACGCTCGCCATGGCGCAGACTCACCTCTCGCTGGACGCGCCGCTCGTCCCCGGCGAGGACGGCCAGCTCCTGGACTACGTCTCCGACCAGTTCGCCGCTGGCCCGGACGAAGAGCTCTACTCCGAGGCCCTGCAGCGGTCCATCGAGGACGCCCTCGGCACGCTCAGCGAGCGCGAGGCCAAGGTCCTCCGCCTCTACTTCGGCCTCGGCGACACCGAGCCGCTGACCCTGGAGCAGATCGGTGAGCGCTTCGGCATCACTCGCGAGCGCGTCCGGCAGATCAAGGAGCGCGCCCTCTCGCGTCTCCGACACCAGTCGCGAGCCCGCTTCCTCGAGACGTTTCTGCCGTAAGAAAGTCGTCAGTCTTTTCAGTCTTCAGTCGTCAGTCCCTCGCCCCTCGACGTGTGGAGCGGGGGACTGACACTTTTTCTTCTCGACTGATGACCGACGACCGACGACTGACGACTCCTCGTCGTCTTGACACCCTCTCGAATCTCCCCTATCATTGCGGTCTGTCTCTTACTACGGCGATCCGTCTCGGATGGATGAGGCGGGTGGCGTTTTTTTCCGTATCCTGGACCAGCGCGGCCGTCGATCCGATGCACGGCGCGGGTGGCGCGGACTGAGCAAATGAAGACCTATTCCGTCAAGGCTGGAGAAATCGAGCGGCACTGGTTCGTCGTGGACGCCCAGGGCAAGATTCTCGGCCGCCTCGCCACCGAGGTGGCGCGCATTCTCCGGGGCAAGCACAAGCCGATCTACACTCCGCACATGGACACCGGCGACTTCGTCGTGGTGATCAACGCGGAGAAGATCGCGCTGAGCGGCCGCAAGGCCGACCAGAAGGAGTACTTTCGCCACACCGGATACATGGGTGGCGAGTACTTCATCCCCTTCCGGCGCATGCTCGAGAAGCATCCGGAGCGGGTGATCGAGATCGCGGTGAAGGGCATGCTCCCCAAGAACGCGCTTGGGAAGCAGATGCGGAAGAAGCTGAAGGTGTACGCCGGGTCCGAGCACCCGCATCAGGCGCAGCAGCCTGAGACTCTCAACATCTGATGTCCGGAATGGCGAATCCAGAGAGCACTGAAGAGCAGGGAGCCGCGGAGACGACGACGGAAGCCGCGCCGCGTCCGGTGCGTCGTTCCGGCGCCGCGGGAGAGCAGTACACCGGGCTCGGCCGCCGCAAGACGTCGGTGGCTCGCGTGACGCTACGGCCGGGCCAGGGCGGCTGGGTCGTAAACGGTCGTACGCTGGAGGATTACTTTCCGCGCGCCGTGCTGCGTCAGTCGCTGGCTCAGCCGCTCGCCGTAACCGACACGCAGGGCCGGTTCGACATCCGGATCAACGTCGACGGCGGCGGTCTTCGCGGCCAGGCTGACGCGGTCCGTCTCGGCATCGCCCGCGCACTGCTGCAGGTCGACGAGGGCTACCGCGTACGTCTTCGCGGCCAGGAGCTCCTGACGCGCGATCCGAGCGAGGTGGAGCGGAAGAAGCCGGGCCGTCCGAAGGCCCGCAAGCGCTTCCAGTTCTCGAAGCGTTAGGAAGTCGCCAGTCGCCAGTCGGAAGTCTCCAGTCCGGCACGTTCCGACTGGTCACCGGCAACTGGCAACTGGCGACCATCATTCACACCGCTCGACGTTTCGCCGGGTGCCGCTATGCGGTCGGCGGGGCGGGGGAAGGCGGTGGTAGTGTAACCCAATCAGGGCGCCCCCAGCGAGCGCCCGCTGCAAGGAGTCAGACCGCTTCATGGCCACGCCACAGATCCAGGACCTCCTGGAAGCCGGTGTTCATTTCGGACACCAGACGAGCCGCTGGAACCCGAAGATGCGCAAGTTCATCTTCGCGGAGCGCAACGGCATCTACATCATCGACCTCAAGAAGACGCTGCGGCAGATCGAGCTCGCGCAGGAGCTGACCCGCCAGGTCATCTCGCGCGGCGAGCGGATCCTCTTCGTCTGCACCAAGAAGCAGCTCCGCCCGGTGATCCAGGCGGAGGCGGAGCGTTCGGGCTCCTTCTACGTCACGGAGCGCTGGCTCGGCGGCATGCTGACCAACTTCACGACGCAGAAGAAGCAGATCCGTCGGCTTCGCGAGCTGGAGCGTGGGATGGAGGAGGGCGCGTTCGACTTCTACACGAAGAAGGAGCGCCTGATGCTCGATCGCGAGCGCGAGAAGCTCGAGAAGTACCTTTCCGGCGTGAAGGACATGGCTCGCCTGCCGGGCGCCCTGTTCATCATCGACGCGAAGAAGGAGCGGATCGCCATCAACGAGGCGAACAAGCTCGGCATCCCCGTAATCGCGATCGCGGACACCAACGCGGACCCGGACGTGCTCACGGTGCCGATCGCCGGCAACGACGACGCGATCCGCTCCGTCGGCGTCATCTCGAAGGCGATCGCGGACGCGATCGGCGAGGCCCGCGCGGCGATGCCGGACGAGGCGCGCCGCCGTTCGGACGAGGCCGAGGCGACCACCTACTCCACCGAGACGGGCGAGACCGCGCCGGCGGACGACGACAAGAAGGGCGGCGCGAAGCGCCGTCCCCGCCGCAAGCGGCGGCCGAAGCCGGAGGTCATCGCGGGCCTGCGCGGAACTGGCGACGAGGAAGTCGAAGAGGAGTAGGTCGCCGGCCGACGGATTGCATCACCCATGGGGCCACGCGGGAAACCGCGCGTGGCCCCATTTTACGAGCATTCACACTAAGATATCGGATTCGAATGGCCATTACAGCGAAGGAAGTCAAGGAGCTCCGCGAGCGCACCGGGGTGGGGATGATGGAGTGCAAGGGCGCGCTCGAGGAATCGGGCGGCGACATGGAGAAGGCGATCGACCTGCTCCGTGCGCGTGGGGCGGCCAAGGCTGCCAAGCGGTCGGCGCGCGAGGCGAGCGAAGGCGTGGTCTCCTCCTACGTGCACATGGGCGGGAAGATCGGCGTGCTGGTCGAGGTGAACTGCGAGACCGACTTCGTCGCCCGCAACGACGCTTTCCAGCAGCTCGTCCGCGACATCGGCATGCACATCGCGGCGGCCAACCCGAGCGCCGTTCGCCGCGAGGACATCTCTCCGGAGCTGATCGAGCGCGAGCGCGGCGTCTACCGCGAGCAGATGAAGGAATCCGGCAAGCCCGAGCAGATCTGGGACAAGATCGTGGATGGAAAGCTGGAGAAGTTCTACGCGGAATCGGCGCTCCTGGAGCAGCCCTTCGTAAAGAACCCCGACCAGACCATCGCGCAGCTGATCACGGACGTATCGGCGAAGATGGGCGAGAACATCGTCGTTCGCCGGTTCACCCGCTACGCCCTCGGCGAATAATGCCTGCCGAGGACGGGCGGGATCTGAAGTATCGGCGCGTCCTGCTCAAGATCTCCGGCGAGGCGCTCGCCGGGGATCAGGGCTTCGGCATCTCGCCTCCGATCGTCGACAAGATGACGGAGGAGATCCGCCGTCTGGTAGAGATCGGGGTGATGCTCGGCGTGGTGGTCGGCGGGGGGAACATCGTCCGCGGCGCAATCGCGAGCCAGCAGGGGATGGACCGGGTGTCCGCCGACTACCGGGGGATGCTCGCCACCGTCATCAACGCGCTCGCGCTGCAGGATGTGCTCGAGCGGAAGGGCGTGAAGACCCGGGTCCTGACCGCCATCCGCATGGAGCAGCTCGCGGAGCCGTACATCCGCCGGCGCGCCCTGAGCCACCTCGACAAAGGTCGCGTGGTGATCTTTGCCGGGGGCACTGGCAACCCTTACTTTTCGACCGACACCGCGGCCGTGCTTCGCGGCATCGAGATGTCGGCCGACGTCATCATCAAGGCGACCAAGGTGGAAGGCGTTTACACGGCGGATCCGGAGAAGGACCCGACCGCCGAGTTCATCGCCGACATGACCTTCACGGAAGTGATGACCAAGGACCTGAAGGTGATGGACGCGGCCGCGATCTCGCTCTGCAAGGAAAACGAGATCCCGATCATCGTCCTGAATCTGCACACCACCGGGCTCGTGGAGCGCGCGGTCCGCGGCGAGCGGGTCGGTACGCTCGTGCATATCTAGCTTTTCGTCCTTCGCCTCGGAGTCTCCATGCCGACGCTGCAGCAGGCCAGTCAGAGAATGGACAAGGCCATCGAAGCCTTGCGTCGAGATTTCTCCGGTGTCCGCACAGGGAAGGCGACGCCTGCGCTGCTGGACAGCGTGCGCGTGGAGGCCTACGGGTCGCACGTGCCCCTGAACCAGGTCGCGACGGTGAGCGTGCCGGAGCCGCGCCTCCTCTCCGTCCAGGTCTGGGACCGCGGCATGGTCCAGGCGGTCGAGAAGGCGATCCGGGAATCGGACCTCGGCCTCAACCCGCAGACCGAAGGCCAGGTCATCCGCCTGCGCATCCCGGAGATGAACGAGCAGCGCCGCAAGGAGATGGTCAAGGTCGCGCACAAATACGCGGAAGAGGCCCGCATCGCGGTGCGCCACGTCCGCCGCGACGGGCTCGATCTGCTCAAGAAGCTCGAGAAGGACGGCACCATCGGCCAGGACGACGAGAAGCGGCAGGCCGACCAGGTCCTCGAGGAGATGAGCGACCAGCTGCTGCCGTACGACGCGGAGGCGGTACGGGACCTGGCGCGCCGCGTCTGCCTCGCCCTGGAGGGCGCCGCCGACGAGGCCTACAGCGACCGCGCCGGCGAGACCCGCTCGGTGTGACCAGCTGCGCCTCGGCGCTCGACGTCGAGAGGTGCCCGCCGTGCCCCGGCCACCAGCACGCAAGACTGCGCACACCCGCCAGGGTGCGATCAGAGGAGCGGCTCGGCCGCCCGAACCGCCTCTGAGCGAATCAGGCCAGGTCC
>JAHWJV010000012.1 GCA_019348265.1 Gemmatimonadota bacterium | reverse complement strand
GACGAGCAGCAGGTCGAGGTCGCTGCCGGGCGAGACCTCCCGCCGGCCGAGGCCTCCGACGGCGACGAGCGCGACGCCGGGCCCGGGGTCGCCCAGCAGCCGCGCGAGCTCCCGGCCCTGCCCCCCATCGAAGACGACGATCGTCGCCGCTCTCAGGATAGCCCGCGCGGTTCCCGAGGTCGCCGGCGTGAGCGCTCCCTCGACCAGCGCACCGAGCGGCCGTCCCCGCCCCGACTGCAGCCGATCCCACACCGCGTGCGTCGTCGTTTCCTCGTCCAGATCGATCACCTGCACCACTCCCCACGACCCGAGCCGCCGCACGTGGTCCAGGCGCCCACGCCCCACGCTCATCGCCGCCGCGACGGTGAGCGACGGAAAACGATTCAGCAGCGCTCCCAGCTCGATGGACGGCTCGCTCCGGTCCTCCACCCCCGCATACGGATCGACGATCAGGTACGCCGACGTCGGCGCCGCACGCACCTCGTCCAGCAGCACCTCCCAATCCGCCGCCAAGCGCAGCTCGAGCGACTGGGCCCGCGCTATCGCCCGAAGCTGCTCCCGCAGCACGCGATCCGAATGCAGCACCACCAGCGGCCGAAGAACTTTTCGCATTTAGTCGTTAAGATATGTAGTGCGCGCAGGGCGATTGATGGGTGAAAATCGCTGAGCACACGGAGCTCGAGAGCGACCGTTCGGCGCGTCGTCGGCCGGATTACCTCGCCGCCGCCGCCCATCGGATCCCTCCCACGGCTCAGGCGGCTGAGCCAGCCGCGCTGGGGAACGATCAAGCCGGCAACATCGCCGCGGCGAGGTCGTTCGCCAGGTTGGCCACCTGGCGCGGGGTCTGGCGTTCCGGCGGCCCCGCGTCGGCAGCTGCACGAGCGCCACGGCTGGCGGATTCCAGGAGAGCTTCCGCGGCGAAGACCGTTTCGCTCTCGCCGCGCGCGAGCGCGTGTTCCCGCGCGCGGCCGGCGAATTCGCGAACGCGGTCGAGATCGCCGATCGAGTCCGCCCCGCGAGCCATGTTCACCTCGGCGGTGGCGCGGCCCTGGGCGGCTCCGCTGACTCTCAGCAGCCGGTCTGCGTCAGCCCAGCCCCGTTCATAGACGTCGCGCTCTCCGGCCGCGCCCGCGGCCCTCACCAGCGCCGCCGCCGTCATCAGCTGCTCTACCGGTCCACCGTAGTCGTCGGGGATCGCCTCGAACACGCGCATCGCTTCGGCGAAAAAGCCGCGCTTCATCCATGAGAGAGCGACGTCGTGAGCGAGCGAAGGGAGGCGCGGGTGGCCTGGCCCGTACGCCTCCAGCGCCGCGCGTCCATACCGCGCCACTTCCGCGGGCCGATCCGTTCGTACGGCGATGACCATCAGGTCGTGGTTCGCCATCGCCACGAGCTCCGAGCCCCCTCGTCGACGCGCCGCGTGGAGGGCGCGAAGCAGCGCCTTGCGCGCAGCCGGATAGTTGCCGCGCAGAAGGTGCACGCTGCCCACGCCGATGAAGCCACGCACGAAGATCGGCCAGTTCCGCGTCCGGCGCGCCACGTAGATCGCCTGGCGAAACCAGGTCTCCGCCCGCGCGTACTCGTTCCGCTTCCTCGCCAGAACCCCGACCGCACGCTGCAGCGCCGCATCCGTCGGGTCGGCGAAGGCGGCCGCCTGCGCGAACTCCAGCGCCGTCGCCAGCGCGTCTCGACCCTCCGCCCACAGCGCGATCCTGGCGCACGCCGCCGCGATGTCGCGCCCCTCCGGCGCCTCCGCTTTCAGAACGCCCGCGACGATGCGGAGGTCAGCCGCGACCTCCGCATCCGGCTTGGCGCTCTCCAGAAGCTGATTCCGCCGACGGTAAGCGGAACTGGAGAAGGTCTGCGGCCTGAGCCCCGGCTCCTGCCGCGCCCAGAGCCGCACGCTTCGTGCGGATTTCCAGAGGATGAGCGCCAGGTCACCCTGCAGCTCCTCGAGCACGTCGCCGGAATCGAGGATCTCCGTCCCGCTGTCGATGGGAGGCGGAATTCGTTGCGGCTGTCGCCGGCTGTTCATCGCTGGAGGCAAGCGTCTTCGCAGGTGTGGGGTTGGCGCCACGTTGCCGCTGGCCGGCTCAACAAGCAAGGACCCGTCCCATTAAGGACCTTCCTTGCCAACGACAGGGGGGGTGGTGTCGAGGGTATGTACAGGGCCAGGACGGGCGGTCACAATGCTCGCGGCGACTGCGGTGACTCGTCGTCGCGCCTGCCGACGGGCGCGGCACCGTGCGCACTCGACAGGGAATGGCTAGCTTCGCGCGGAACTGCTCTGGTGAATCAATGGATGGGGCCGGGGAAGAATGGCGGAAACCGGAGACGGGGGGGAGGGATGAGGAGCACGCCGCCGATCGACCTCGGCTCGCCTATCAGCGGGGTGGCGACGGGCGAGGTCGTCCCGGCCCGACGGACGGCGGTCACGGTGCTGATCGCGCTCAGCATTTGCCACCTGCTGAACGATGTGATGCAGTCGCTGCTGGTGGCGCTGTATCCCGTGTTCAAGGAGGATTACTCGCTGACCTTTTCGCAGGTCGGCCTTCTCGCCTTCGCATTCCAGTTGACCGCGTCGCTGCTTCAGCCGGTGGTCGGGTGGTACACCGATCGGAAGCCGCGCCCGCGGTTTCTCGCCTTCGGGATGGGCTGCACGCTGGTGGGTCTGCTAGTGCTCGCCGGGTCGGACGAGTACTGGCTGCTGCTCCTGGCCTCGTCGATCATCGGCCTCGGCTCGTCGATCTTCCATCCCGAGTCCTCGCGGGTGGCCCGAGCCGCTTCGGGTGGGCGGCATGGCCTGGCCCAGTCGGTGTTCCAGGTGGGCGGCAACGCGGGCTCGGCGCTCGGCCCGTTGCTGGCCGCGTTCGTCGTGCTGCCGCGGGGCCAGGGGAGCGTCGCCTGGTTCTCCGTGGTCGCGCTGCTCGCGATGGGGATGCTCTGGTGGGTGGGAAGCTGGGCGAAGGGGCAGTTCACGCGGCCTGCCGAGTCTGACGGGGCTGCCCAGCACGCGCGCCTCCCAAGAAAGAAGGTGATCTCCGCGATCGCCGTGCTGATCGTCCTGATCTTCTCCAAGTACATGTATCTCGCGGCGCTGGTCAGCTTCTACACGTTTTACCTGATCGACCGCTTCTCCGTGCCGGTAGCGCAGGCACAGGTCTACCTGTTCGTCTTCCTCGGCGCGATGGCAGCCGGGACGATCATCGGGGGTCCGGTTGGCGATCGAGTCGGGCGGAAGGCGGTGATCTGGACATCCATCCTCGGCATCCTCCCCTTCACGCTGGCGCTCCCGTACGTCGGGCTGTTCTGGACGGTGGTGCTCACCGCGATCATCGGGGCGGTTCTCGCCTCGGCTTTCCCCGCGATCATCGTCTATGCGCAGGAGCTGGTACCCGGGCGCGTCGGCGTGATCTCCGGACTGTTCTTCGGCTTCGCCTTCGGTATGGGCGGGCTCGCGGCGGTGATTCTCGGGGTGGTGGCTGACTGGAAGGGCATCGTGTTCGTCTATCAGGTATGCTCGTTCCTCCCGCTGCTCGGACTGGTGACCATCCTGCTCCCTCCGGACGAGCCGAGGGTGCTCGGGTGAGCCGCTGGACCACCACCAGGTCGGCGACGATCTTTGTATGACCAACACAGCCACGTTCGCACCATGACCGTGATCAGATCAGCAGCGTTCATCGCCTTCATAGCCCTCGGATCCGGGTGCGCGGGTTTCTCGATCGTGGACCGCAGCCGCTCCGCTACGACCGTTCCGGCGCCGCCGGTGGCAGTAGTCCCGGTCGCGCTGGCGAAGCCGGGGCTGCCGGAGCGCCCTAAGCCGGAGGTCTGGAAGCGCCCGCCGGGGCCGTACCGGGTGGCGCTGCAGGCGGGGCACTGGCGCTCCGCCGAAGCGCCGGAGGAGCAGGCTCAGCTGCGGGTGAACGGGACGACCGGCGGCGGGTTGGAGGAATGGAAGGTCAACCTGGGGATCGCCAGGAAGACGGCGGACCTCCTGCGGAGCAAGGGGTACCTCGTCGATCTCCTGCCGACGACGATCCCGCCCGGCTACTGGGCAGACCTCTTCATCGCCATCCACGCCGACGGACACCCGAGCCCGTCGGTGTCCGGGTATCGTGCGGCGGCGCCGCGACGCGACGCAACCGGCCGAGCCGAGGCCTTCGCCGCCCTGCTGGAGCGTAGCTATGGCGAGGCGACGGGCCTCCCGCTGTACCCGCTCGTCACCCGCCGCATGCGCGGGTACTACGCCTTCAACAACAGGGCGTACGAGCACGCGCTCGATAGCATGACGGTCGGTGTCATCCTGGAGACCGGCTTTCTCAGTAGCCCGCGCGACCGGAGCGTGATCGTGAACGCGCAGGACCGCGCCGCGCGCGGCATCGCCGCGGCCGTGATGAGGTTCCTCGAGCCGATGCCGGTCGAGCCGCGGCCCATACCGCAGGCGGATTGATCCACCGGACGAGGAAGCGGCGCTCCGGGCGCGGCTTCGCGGACACCCCACCGGAAGCCGGTCTGATCGAGGCTCCCGCGCGTCTGGCGGCGCTGAGCGACAGGCCGGGCGGGGCACAGCAGAATCCGGCGACCACCGTGGTGTTGCTGCCCATCACGGGCCGCGCCTTCACCTCGCCCTCGGACGCGGTCTGGCGGGGGTTCGCGGCCGCAGGCGTGCTAGGGGATACGAACGCCCTGCAGCACGCCGCTCGGGTTCCGCGCCGTAAAGCTCGTCGCCCGATTGTTCTCGATCGCGAACGTCACCACGTACTGGTACTGCCCCTCGGTGCGGAAGGTATCTCCGCCCTGGTGGATCAGCTGCAAGGCTTCCTGGGCGGCGGGTTGGCCCTTCAGCATTCCGTTCTCCTCGAAGACCCGGAAGGTGATGCGCTCCCCCTCGGGGGTGGTGATCGAGTAGCTGCCGAGATAGGGCTCCCTCTGAGCCGCGGTCAGAGCCGGTTGGATTGGCGCGGCGGCCGCTGCGATCGGATTGGCCGCGGCGCCGACGGGGCTCTCGACTGCCGCCGGGGCGCAGGAGACGAAGATCGCGGCGGTGAGGGCGGTGCAGGCGAGAGGCAGCAGGCACAGGCGGCGAGTCGGCATAGGTCGGCGGAAGATGCGCTGGTGGATATGGGGGAAGAACCGGGGAGACACTCCCTCTACAATGGCTGAACCACAGCGCGACGGCAATCGCGCCCTCCCGACTCCTCATGCGCCCTGGCCAGTCCGGCGCGGCGGGGAGCGGACCCTCGTGGACTAGGTCGCGAGCGACCGACGCGCCTCCAGCAGTATGGTCTGCAGCAGGTGCACGTCTATCGGCGGGGAGTGCAGCGTGTCGTGCGCCGCGTCGATCCACTGCTGCGCGCGCCGCAGTGGACCTTCCGGAACGCCCGTCAGGTTTACGCCCTCCAGCCAGCGTCTGCCGGTCAGCGCCTCGCTCGCTCTCAGGAATTTCCCTTCTTCGATGAGGACCGAGATCGCGTCCAGCCGGTCCAGCAGCAACGCGGCTACACCCGGCACGGGAACACCATTTGGGGAGCCGTGGTCCGCCATCCGATATGCCTTCCAAGGGAATCATTTCGTACGACCCGCCGACGGCGATCGGATGCCGGACATGATGCATGCCCCTGCCAGTACGCGCCAGCCGTCCGGTGAGTTGATGACCCAAGAAATGCGCCGCTGACGGCGCTGCGGGAGCAGCGAGGAAAGAGAAGAGTCCAAGCTCAAAGTGCAAAGTTCAAAGTGGCTCGGTGGTCACTTTGAACTTTGCACCTCGAACTTGGAACCCTTTTTACTAAAACGGCATCCCCGCCGCGAAATAAACCGCGTTCTCCTGGCCGTGGGCGAAGACGATGCTGAAGGTGCGTGTGCGATCGAGGATCCCGAACCAGAGGCCGCCGCCGACGCCGGTGTGCCAGGTATTCGACGACTCGCCGTCGACGAACACCCGGCCGGCGTCCGCCAGGGCGATCACGCCCAGGTCGCCCCGGCTGATGAAGTTGAAGCGCGTGAGATAGCTCCGGAGCTCGACCGTTCCGAACAGCGAGCTGTCGCCGGCGTAGCGTTGCCTCGGGAGGCCGCGGATGGTCTCCGGCCCCCCTACATAGGCCGCGTGCTGGAGCGGCGCCGTGCCGAGCACCATTCGCCCGCCGGCGCGGGCGGCGAGCGTCGTCTCGATCGGAAGCGGAATGGGGACGTAAGCGGAAGCGAGCCCGTCGAGACCGCCGAAGGACGAGGTGCTGAGGGCGGCCGGAAAAGCGGAGCCGCGCACCAGGGCCATGAAGCCGCTCCGCGGGAAGGCGGGCGCGTCTCGGCGATCGAGCAGCCCGCCGAGCTGGCCGCCGATCGCGCCGTACGCGTCGCTCCCCAGCGGCCTCTGAACGTCGGCCGGTCCGCCGGGCGGCAGCTCCGGTCTGTCGTACTGCAGCACCGGCCCGAAGAAGAGCTCGAATCCCGCGTCCAGCGCGGCATGGTAGATCGGCTGCACGAGGTAGTCGGTGCGGCGCACCTTGTACAGGTCCGCCGGTCCGTCGCCCGGCGTCTCGTTCCCGTAGCCATGGAACCGCACCGTCTCGAGCTGCGACGCGTGCGCCAGCACGGACATGCGCGAGCGCGAGTTGGTCCGCTGCACGTCCATGTTCAACTCGAGCGCGAAGCGGCCGGCGGCGGGAGCCCACAGGCCCGTGAGCGCCGTCCGGCGCGCGTACGGCTCGCGCCGGAAGCCGTAGCGCGTGAAGATCGGTCCTCCGCCGATCACCGGGCCGGCGTTGTAGCGCCACGCCAACCGCGGCTGGAACCAGACCGCCTCCGTCCCCCAATCGCGCTGCGGCGGCGCGTTCTCGTTGAAGCCGCTGATCGTGGAGTCCGCCTCCTGGTACTGACGTGTGTCTACGACCGTAGCTGGCGTCCTGACGAAGACGTTCTCCCCGCGGTCGTCGTACAGAGCGGAGCGCGGCCGTCCGCCGCCGACGGTGGAGGAATCCATCAGCACGTCGTCACCGCCGCCGCCGATCACCCGCACCATGGGCGTGACGGACGCTGCCCCGCGGATGACCGCGCGGTCGTTTCCGCCCTGCAGGTAGACTCTGACCTCGCGCGTGTCCGATGAAAGGAAGCGACGCTGAAAGTACGGCTGCGGCGCGGGCCGGTCGTTCGGGGCGGCGTACAGGCGCACGTCCACCGTCCCGTCCGGCATGCGGTCGATGACGGCGAGCTCCGAGACATCGGTCGCGCGTACGTCCACGTCGCGGGCGAGGTGGTGGTAGAAGCGGCGGGCCATCTGCGGGAGGCCGTCACGGCGCGCACGCAGCTTCCGCACGAGCTCCGGCCCGCGGAGCTGAAAATGTTCGGGCGGCGTCTGGGCCACCGCCCGATCGATCACCGCATCCGTGAGACGTCGCTGCAGCTCCAGTCCCAGCGAGTCGAACACCTGCACCGGCAGGTCCGACAGGAGAGGCCGATCCAGCGGCTGGGCATTCGCGGTGAGGCCGAAGAGGTTCGGGTAGCGCTCCCTGAAGCGTACCAGGTTCGTCGCCCTACCCCGTGCGAAGCCGAGCAGGAGTCCGTCATAGTCGGAGAAGGCGTTGTCGCGATCCTCCGGGACGGGTACCCAGCGACGGATGCCCTCGCGCTCGAACGCGGCCCAGCGCCACTGCCCGATATGCCGATCCCAGTCGCCCATCAGCAGGTCCATCAAGCGGGCCTTCAGGAACTCCCGGCTGTCCACCCGGTCCTCCGGGCTCTCCTCCACGTCCTCCAGGAGGTTTTCCGTGCCCGAGATCTTCGACGCCCCGGCGAACGCGCGACCCCCCTCCACCTCGTTTGCGTGAATCTCGATCGTCCCCAGCATCCCGGCGAATTCGCTCCTGAACTCACCGAGCCGCGGATCGTCGGGCATACGGAAAAGCACCGGCGTCGGGTGCAGCACCCCCGCCGCTTCGAGTAGCACGTGACTGATGAGCGCGGCGGCCGGGTGCTTCGAGGAGACCTGGTCCTGCGCGAACCAGTCGATCAGCGTCTCCTGGAAGTCGGGATGGAGCCCGCCAGTCTGGTCCTTGTTCACCGACCGGAAGTTGTACTCCCGACCATCTCCCGCTTTGAACCTCAGCGAACGGGTCTGCTTTCCGCTGCCGCGCTGCGTGGGGGTGAGCCCGCCCATGTAGCGGGACAGGTCCAGCACGGGTACCCGCGTGGGCACCGTCCACAGATCCCGGTAATCGCTGCCGAGAAGCGCGGAGTGCAGCGGCCCAGCCCTGTACTCTGGCCCGGCGACCACGACGGCGGAATCCCGCTGAGCGGACGCGGCGATGGGGACCACCACCGTGGAAAGGCCGCACAGGATCAGCGCCGCGGGGCTCGGGAAGAGTCGTGGTCTCAGCACTCGGGCTCCTGACCGGGGGCGTGGTGGGGCTTCAACATCTTTGCAGGGGGGCGATGATCTCAACGGAGCCACTGCGAATGTACGGTCGAGAACGAGGCTACGCCGCGTGCCATGCAGGCGGCGTGGTCTTCCGCCTGCGCCGGACACTCCAGCGGTCCCGCGGGGGCAGCCTCCATGAACACGCTGACGTCGCCGTCCTTCTCGATCACCAGGCGCATGTAGCCTAGCGCGGAGCGGGCGTACCGCAGCCCGTCGACCGTCCCGACCTCCGATACCTTGCTCCCCGACCCGGAGACGAGCGTGTAGCGCGGGTCGGACGGTTCGACCGCTTCGATGACCTGCAGCGAGTGCTCGTGGCCGCCTACGAAGAGCAGGGGCGGGTCGTAGCGCTGGAAGATCGAGCGAAGTCCCCGCTCGAGGCGGCGGTACGGAACCGAGGTGAGGTCCTGCAGGATCGCGCCGCTCCGCACCAGCAGGTACTGGAGGCCGAGGGTACTCCAGAACGACACCGCCCCGCCGTGCGGTCCCGCGGTTCGGAGCGGATGATGCGCGGCGAAGATGACGCGGCGCGACCCGGCCGTGCGCATCGCGTCGTCGAGGCTGGCGAGCACCCGCATCCGCTCGGCCTCGTCGGCCTGAAGGAGCCACCAGGGCGTGTCCAGGAAGATGAGGCGGATCGAGGGTCCCCAGTCCAGCACGTACGGGCCGCCGGTCCCGGCCACCGGTACGAGGTAAGTCGAGGCGCCGGTCTCCGCGCGGGCCTTGAACAGGAAATCCTCGAACAGACGCAGCCGAACGTATCCCTCCCGGTCCTGCTTCAAGCCGACGTCGTGGTTCCCGGCGAGGAAATACTGGATCACGTCCCGCTCCCGCGCCATCGGTCCCGCAACGAGCCGGACCTGCCCCATCACGACGGAGCTGTCGGCGGGATACTGCGGCGTTCCAGGCGGATGCAGTCCGAGCGGATAGACGTTGTCGCCGAGCACGAGCAAGGAGACCGCTGAGTCGCGACCGAGCTGACCTGCCCACTGCTCGATGTCCTGCTGGAGCCGGGTGAGCAGCGGGTGCGTCTCCATGCGCGCGATCCCGGCGTCCCCCAGCAGAAAGAGGACTCGGTCGACTTCATTGGGGTTCGGCGCGGGGATCTGCATCGGCTCCGGCATCGGCAGCTCCGGCCGGATGCATCCACCGAGCGCCAGCATCATCCAGAGGCCGGCCGCCCGCACCGCGCCAGCACGGACCCAACAACGGATCATAGCGGGAATCGTAGCTCAATGATGGCCGGCGGCGCGGATTTTTTCTTGGCGTCCTCCTGCTCGCGCCAGCCCATGTATGCGCCGGTGAGACCGCCGAGAGCTAGGCCTACCCCGCCGCCGATGACGCCTCCCGCCCATGGCCATTCCCGCTCGGACGAGAGGATCCACCCGAGCCCCGCCCCCGCCGCCGCGCCGACCACCATCCCGCTGGTGGAGCCGATGATGCTCCCCCGCAGCACCTCCTCCCCGGCGAGCCCGAAGAGGACCCCAGCGGCCGGACCCGCGATCGCCGGCGTCGTCTGCCAGTGGATCAGGTCGCCAGGCGAGTCGAGGTACTGGCCCTGCAGGCGCGCGCGCGCGACCACGATGGACAGCGTCATCGCGAGTCCGCCCATGAACCCCGCCCCGCCACCGATCGCCGCCGCCTTGACCTGGGCCGCCGCGCTCGGCGGCGCGAGCGGGACCAACGTAAGAAGTAGCAGTATGATCCTGGTTGCCCGTCGCATCGCGTCCTCCTCGGCCTCCAGGACCGAGCCCATTGTTGCCCGTCTTCTCCAGCAGGCGCCGCTTCACCGGCTGGGGACGGCCATGTAGAAGATCGGTATCGGCGGGAAGCGTGACGATCCCACCCGGTTGGTTTCCGGCGTCTGCTCGGCTTCCCGGCTGTCGCGGTAGGCGTGAGCGACGACATTCGAGCCGACCAGGTAGCCGAGCGCGGCACCTGCGACCACGTCGGTGGCCCAGTGCCGATTCTCGAAGATCCGCGAGAGCCCGACGGCCGTCGCGCCGCCGTACATGATGATCTCCACCGGCACCGTCAGGTGCGGAGACCACCGGCTCATTTCGCCGGTGACCACCGCCGCAGCGGTGAAGGAGGAAGAAGCATGCCCGGAGGGGAAAGAACCCTGCTCCTGCTTCCACCCGCGCCCGGGGGTGAAGTGGAAGGTCCCCCTGCCGGCGCCGGGGCGAGCGCGACCACCATCGTGTCCCGTACTCGGACCATCAGCGCGGGGTCGACGCGGCCGAGCGCCACCGTCCCGACCACTACCGCTCCCACCAGCCACATCTCGCCGTCGTCGACGAACTGCTCCGATGACGATGTACCCGGCTGACGCTGCTGTCCCACCAGCGGAGAGGCCCACAACAGGGCACAAAGGAGCAGAACGGATGGTCTGAGCACGCCTGCCTCCGGTTGAAGAGTAGTGAATCGGCGGCTCGCGGACGAGTGCAGAAATCTCGCTATTCAGCGGACAGAGAAACGGGCCCGCCGCCACCGAAGGCAGCAGGAGCTGCTCGCGCGCGGTGCGGAGGCGCGGCGTCACGAATCCTCCACGACGCGCCCCGCCCGCAGGGCCAGCCCCTCCTCCCATGGCCGTCCGACGAGCTGAAGGGCCAGGGGGAGCCCATCCGCGGTCTCTCCGGCGGGAACGGTGAGCGCCGGCCAACCCAGCGCGTTGAAGGGCCCGGTGAGCAGCGTCGCCCCCCAGGCGCCGAGGAGCGGCGCGCCGTCGGCCTGGGTGGGCATGCCCAGAAGGTCGACCCGCTCGAAGAGCAGCCGGAGCTTCTCCCGCGCCTCGGCCCGCATCCGCTGCGCGCGCACGAAGGCGGTCGGGGCGTGCGCGTATGCCGCCAGCAGGCGCCGGCGCGGGATCTCGCCGTACTCCGCCAGCCGCGTCTGAAGCCATCGCTGGTGAAAGGCGGCGGCCTCGATCGCCAGGATCACGTTGTTGGCCACCCAGAGCTGTTCCAGCTCCGGCAGGTGGACAGGCACCAGCTCCGCTCCGGCCCCCTCCAGCGCCGCCAGGGCGCGCCTGGCGGCCGCCCACGCGGCATCGGAGGCGAGTGGGCCGGCGACGCCGCCGGTCTCCGGTACGCCGATCCGGAGTCCGCGCACGCCCGTCTCGAGCTCCGAGAGGAGCGGCACCGGCGCGCCCCGGGGCAGGGTGCGCGTGTCGCGCGGGTCGGCGCCCGCAAGCGCGCCCAGCAGGATCCCGGCGTCACGCACCGTACGCGTGAGCGGGCCGAGGTGGTCTAGCGACCAGGAGAGCGGGACCACGCCGTGCAGGCTCGTCCGCCCGAAGGTCGGCTTCAGCCCCACGATTCCGCAGAGCGCGGCCGGCACGCGGATCGACCCGCCGGTGTCAGACCCGATCGCGCCGAATACCAGCCCGTCCGCGACCGCCGCGGCCGAGCCGCTGCTGGAGCCGCCCGCGTCGTGCTCGAGCGCTCGCGGGTTGCGCGTCGCGCCGTAGTGCGCGTTCGCCGATCCCGGCAGGTATGCGAACTCCGACATCCGTGTCTTCCCGACGATGATCGCGCCCGCCCGCTCCAGGCGCTCGACCGCCGCCGAATCGAGCTCTGCATCCGCGCCCGCCAGCAGCGTCGATCCGGCCGTCGTGGGGGTGCCGGCCATCGCCATCAGGTCCTTCACGGCGATCGGAACGCCGTGGAGCGGTCCGCGGCATTCGCCACGCCCGATCTCCGCCTCCGCGCGGCGCGCGGTCTCCATCGCCCGGTCGGCGAGCACCAGCTGAAAGGCGTTCAGCACCGGGTCCCGCTCCGCGATCCGGTCCAGCGCCTGCCGGGTCAGCTCCACTGGAGAGACGGCGCCCTTCGCAACCCGCTCGGCGACAGTCTCCAGTGATTCCGAGGCCGCCGCCGGACGCGCGCCGCCGCTTTCCGTTCTCGGCCCCGCCGGAGCTTCGCCTCCATTCCGTGCACCGGCGCTGGCTGTGAGCCCGCCCAGATAATCGGGCAGCGCCGGCTCGGGCCCCTCCGTCGCGCGCTTGTCGAACGCGACGACGCTCTCGAGATACGGCCCCGCGAGCAGCGCGTCCAGGTCGCTCCCGTCGAGGCGGATGCCCGCCGCCGCTAGGTTCGTGCGCATCCGGTCGACGATCGTGCTGGACACCATTTCCGCGTTCCTCGGTCTGCCGGTCTCCGGAGTCTCGCTGCTGCGAAAACATCACAGTAGCGAAGCGCTCTTGCGGAGGCGAGCGGAGCCCCGCAGCATTGGTCTGCGAGGCCGCCTCGGCGGCGCACCGGTTCCGGATCACCCGACCTCCTCGATGCGATCGACATGGCGACCTTCCTGATCGTCCACGGGATGTGGTCCGGCGGGTGGATCTTCCAGCCGACTGCCCGTCTGCTCCGGGCCGCCGGGCACGAGGTGTACACCCCGAGCCTCACCGGTGTCGGCGAGCGCGTGCACCTGGGCTCACCGGATACCGATCTCGACACTCACGTGCAGGACATCGTGAATGTGCTGGTGTTCGAGGATCTGGCTGAGGTGGTGCTGGTCGGGTACAGCTATGGCGGAGCGGTGATCACTGCCGTCGCGGAGCGCGCGGCCGAGCGCATCTCCCAGCTCGTCTATCTGGACGCGTGGATCCCGCGTGATGGAGAGGCCGTGTTCGACCTGATTCCCGAGCAGGCGCCGCGGTTCGAGGAGGCGGCCCGCAGAGAGGGCGACGGTTGGCGGGTTCCGCGCGATCCGCCGCACCCGCGCAAGACGCCGCACCCGCTCGCCACGCTGAAGGAGCCGCTGTCCCTGTCCAGCGAGGCCGCCGCGCGCCTGCCGAGAAGCTACGTGCTCTTCTCCAGAAACTCGCTGTACCACGCGCCCGTGATGGCGGAGATGGCGGCGCGCGGCCGGGCCGCGGGCTGGCGCGTCCTCTACCTCCCCGCGGACCACGACGCACCCGAGACACACGCACCGGAGCTCGCCCGTCTACTCGCTGAGCTCGTTTGAGTTAGCTTTGACCACCTCAGTTCCCCCCTTTCTCAGAGGAGAAGGTCACATGGCCAGGAAGATCCTGATCGTCACCGGAGACGCCGGCGAGTCGTACGAGGCACTTTACGCCGTGCACCGATTCCAGGAAGCGGAGTGGGAGACGGTGGTTGCCGCGCCGAGCGTGCGCATGCTAAACCTGGTCATCCACGCCTTCGAGCCGGGCTGGGACACCTACGTCGAGCGCCCCGGCTACAACATGCGCTCAGACGTCGCTTTCCAGGACGTGAACGTCGACGATTACGAGGCGGTGCTCCTTCTCGGTGGGAGAGCGCCCGAGTACCTGCGCAACGACCAGCGTCTGCTCGAGATCGTCCGTGAGTTCCGGGAGCAGGACAAGTGGATCTTCTCGATCTGCCACGGGATACAGATCCTCATCGCGGCCGGGCTAGCCCCGGGCGCGGAGCTGACCGCCTACACGCATCTTCGCTACGAGATCGAGTCCGGCGGGGCGCGATTCGTCGATCAGGAAGCCGTGCGCGACGGCAAGATCGTCTGTGGGCAGACCTGGGAGTCGCACCCGGACTTTTACCGCGAGGTGTTCGCCTGCCTGGGCGCGGAAGCCGCCGTCGTCTGACGGCCAGGGGGAGCGCCGCATGCCGGACGCGGCGCGCGTAAGCCGCAGGATGGAGGGGGTTCAGTCGCCGATCATTCCCGTGGTCGCCGACTGGATCCGCAGCTGCCCGGGGACGATCTCGCTCGGGCAGGGCGTGGTCTACTACGGCCCACCCGACGAGGCGTTCGAGGCGCTGGCCGCATTCGCGCGCGCCCCGCAGAACAAGTACGGAGCCGTCGACGGGATCCCGGAGCTGCGCGAGGCGATCGCCGCCAAGCTGGCTGCGGAGAACGGGATCGAGGTCGGGCCGGCGCAGAGCGTGGTCGTCACCGCCGGCGGGAACATGGCATTCATCAACGCCCTTCTTGCCGTGGTCGACGAGGGCGATGAGGTCGTCCTCCCCAGCCCGTTCTATTTCAATCACGAGATGGCGGTCACCATGGTCGGCGGGCGCGTGGTCACCGCGCCCACCGCTGATGATTTCCAGCTGGACCCGGACAGCATCCGGCGCGCGCTCACCCGCCGCACCCGCGCGGTCGTCACCGTCTCCCCCAACAACCCCACCGGTGCGGTTTACGGCGCCGAGACCCTGCGCGAGGTGAACGACATCTGCCGCGAGGCCGGCGTCTACCACATCTCGGACGAGGCGTACGAGTACTTCACGTACGGCGACGCCCGTCACTTCTCCCCGGGCTCGCTCCCCCTCACGGAAGCGCACACCATCTCGCTCTTCTCGCTATCGAAGGCATACGGCTTCGCCAGCTGGCGGGTGGGCTACATGGTCATCCCGGCTCATCTCGCGGAGGCGGTCAGCAAGATCCAGGATACCATCGTCATCTGCCCCGCCGTGGTCTCGCAGCACGCGGCCCTTGGCGCGCTGCGGGCGGGGGTGGGGTACTGCCGGGAGAAAACGAAGGCGATCGCGGCCACGCGTGAAACGGTACTGCACGAGCTCGCTGCGATCGAGTCCATCTGCAGCGTCGCTCGAGCGGACGGCGCGCTGTACTTCGTCCTGCGCGTGGAGACGGACGAATCCGATGTGCGGCTGGTGGAGCGCCTGATCCGCGAGCACGGGGTCGCGGTGATCCCGGGCTCCACGTTTGGTCTCGACGGCGGGTGTTACCTGCGGGTCTCCTACGGCGCGCTGGATGGCGACACCGTCACGGAGGGGATCGGCCGGCTGGTGAACGGGCTGGGGGCCATCGTCGGAGGCTAAGACGCAGCCACCTGCGACGGCGAGTACGCGCACGCCTATTTGCCCTGCAGCGGGTGTGCTATAGCCTCAGGGCAGCGTTACGAGGGCGTGATCGCTTGTGCGAGCTCAACGCACCGGCTACTGTCGTAGTACTGCGCGGGACTCGGAGCCGTAGCGAACCGAAGATCATCAAAACCTCTGAAGAGCCGGAAACGACTCGAAGGCTCAAACATGAAAGTATCAACGAAGCGTGCCGCCCTGGTTGGCACCGGATTCGTGGTGCTGTCGGGCGCAATGTACAGCTGCGAGAACTTCCTGGAGACGCCTGCGCAGGGGACGCTCGATTCGCTGACGCTCGGCAACCGGGCGGGCGTGGAGGCCACCCTCGTGGGTGCGTACCGGCTGCTGGGCGGGTGGGTGCCCGGGCTCGATCTGGCGGCATCGTCCCCGAGCAACTGGGTGTTCGCCAGCGCCACCTCGGACGATGCGTACAAGGGAGGCGAGCCTGGCCTCCGGGGGGCGATCACGGAGCTCCAACTCTATAACTGGACCGCCGGTGGGGCGGATTCCTACCTCAACGACAAGTGGAAATCGGTCTACGAGGGGATCTCGCGCACCAACGCAACGTTGCGCCTGCTGAAGCAGGTGCAGAAGGATGCACCGAACGAGATCCCCGCGGCCCAGGCCAGGAGCATCGAAGGCGAGGCCCTCTTCCTGCGGGCGCACTACCACTTCGAGGGCTGGCGGATGTGGGGGAACATCCCCCACTACAGCGAGGCGGACGCCGACTTCCGCAAGCCGAACAACAGCGAGTTGGTCCCGCTGATCCTGGCTGACCTGGAGGCGGCGATCGGGCTGCTCTCGCCGACCCCGAGGAACGGGGAGAAGGGCCGGGTGACGCAGTGGACCGCGAAGGCCTACAAGGGCCGGGTCCAGATGTATGCGGGGATGACCCAGCAGGCACTGCCCACGCTGCGCGATGTGGCCAACAACGGGCCGTACAAGCTGGAGCAGAACTTCCACCGCGTCTGGACCGGGTTCGCGGCCTTCGCCAACGGCCCGGAGACCATCCTCGCCTACCAGGCTTCCGCCAACGACGGCTCCCCCGGCGGCGAGAACGCGAACTTCGCGGAGCGGCTGAACTTTCCGCACTCGGGCAGCCCATTCGGCTGCTGCGGGACCCACCAGCCGTCGCAGAACCTGGTCAACTTCTACCGGGTCGACGCGAACGGGCTTCCGCTGGCGCTGGGCGGCGGCGACCTCACCCCGCTCAGCGCTACTGCGCGCTGGAACGCGAGCAGCGCGGAGTTCGAGGGCGGCAACATGGCGCCTGTCGATCCGCGGCTGGACTGGACGGTGGGCCGTGACGCGGTTCCGTACAAGGACTGGGGCCCGCATGAGTCCAGCTGGATCCGCGACCTCGCCAACGGGGGGCCGTACAGCCCGAAGAAGAACGTCCACGAGAAGACGAGCGGCGCCGAGAGCAAGGTGGGCTGGGTGCCCACGGCGCTGAACTCGATGAACTTCCACCTGTACCGCTTCGCCGACCTGCTCCTGATGCTGGCCGAAGCCGAGGTGGAGGCGGGCAATCTGGAGGCGGCGCGGCAGATCGTGAATCGGATCCGCGAGCGGGCCGGTGCGGTCGCCCAGGGCCCGGGAACGAGTAGCTCGAACATCGCGGTGCCGATCAACGATCCGTCCATCACCTGGGCGGACTATGAGGTCGGGCTGTACACCACCGCGTGGACCAATAAGGACTTCGCCCGGTCGGCCGTTCGCTACGAGCGCCGCCTGGAGCTGGCTATGGAGGGGCACCGCTTCTTCGACCTGCGGCGCTGGGCGGTCATAGAGCCGGTGCTCAATGAGTACATTCAGGTGGAGCAGACCCGACGGCCGTACCTGAAGGCCGCCAGCCAGGTCACAGGCCGGCACAAGCTGTTCCCGATCCCGTCCGTCCAGGTGGCGCTGAGCAACGTCGACGGCGCGTTCACGCTCCAGCAGAATCCCGGGTGGTAGACGATCGTTCCGAAGTCTGGGGTGGCAGTGGCCCCGGCACGCGTGCGGGAGCGACTACCCCCAACGCGGACAAAGAGTTAGATTAACTCAAATGTCATCCCATCTCCGATCCATCGTCGCGCTCGGTGCGCTCCTCGCCTTCGCCCTGTTCTGGGTCGAGGGTGTCTGGGCGTCCATGTGCTCGCCGGCGATGGATATGGGTGTACCGGCGATGGCTATGGCCGCGGCTGGTGAGGCTGTGGACGCCGCGCCGACGGACATGCAGGAGCCGGCCGACTCGGACGAACACCCCGCAGATAGTTCGCACTGCCCGCTGGCCCAGACAGGACCGGCGTCCTGCGCGCTGAGCGCCCCGCTCGCTGCGCGTATCACCACTCCGGAAGTCGCCTCACCCGAGGCTGCTTCCCTGCTCGGTTCTCCTGACCACGCGAAGGACCTCCTCCTCGCGATCGCTCTGTTCCACCCCCCCAAACCGTAGTTCTCCTCTGCCGGACTTCCAGTCCGGCTTCGTTCCCGTTCAATCGCTGAAATGCTGACGCTCTGAGCGTGGTCGCTCGGATGCACCTGCGTGCGTCCTGACCGCTGCGAGGTCGGTTCCACTCCTCGCACGCGTCCAGAGCAAGCGCTCTGATCGCGACGAGGGTCAGCTGCTTTGAATGGGAAGATCCCAGGTCCGAACTACGGTCTTGATCACAGGAGAACACAAAGATGTCCCAATCCCTAAAGATCAGCGCTTTGTTGCTGGCCTCTCTAGCCGCAGGCTTCGCCAGCGGCCTTCGGGCACAGACGCATATTGATGGCGTCAGCACCGCACCCGGTTCTACTACGGCTGAAACTCTGGATGGTCTGACCGCTCGTGCCGTCGCCGTGCACCCTTCGGTGCTGCTGGCTTCTGCTCGTGTAGAGGCGGCGCGTGCCCGCGTCGGACCAGCGGGCGCGTGGATGGACCCGATGGTGATGGCCGGAGTCCAGAATCTGCCCGTGAGCGAGCCGGGGTTCAAAGACTTCATGACGATGAAGATGGTCGGCATCGCGCAGACGGTGCCCTATCCCGGCAAGACACGCCTCCGCCGCAGCGCCGCCGAACTTGAGGTCCTCGCCCCGGAAGCGAGGCTCGACGCCGCGCGTCTCGAGGCGGTGCAGCGGGTGCGGGAGGCATACTATGAGCTGGCGTACATTGACCAGGCACTGGAGATCACCGCGCGAAATCAGCTGCTGCTCTCTGACTTCATCCGAATCAGCGAAGTGCGTTACAGCGTGGGCAGCGGCGGACAGCAGGACGTTCTGAAGGCCGGTGTCGAAGCCGCCCGGCTCGCAGAGGAAACGGTCGCTCTGACGGAGCAGCGTCGGATCGCTCAGGCGCGCCTCAATGAGGCGGTGGACCGGTACAGCGAGACGCCGATCGCGGGCGCCGCGGTACCGGACCGGATCGCTCGTGCGGCGGTCGCGCTCGCTCCCGCTGAAATCCGCTTTGTCTCGGCGTCTTTCGGCGCGCGGGCCGCCGGCTCCCCGCTTCCGGCACTCCGCTCCCTCGAAGAGATGGCCGTCGCGAACAGCCCGCTGCTGCGGGAGCAGCAGACGATGATCGATGCGCAGACGGCGCGACTGGAGCTCGCCGGGAGGGCGCACCTCCCGGATTTCGACCTTTCGTTGCAGTATGGCCAACGGTCCGGGTACACCGACATGGTCTCGGCCACCGTTTCGATTCCGCTCCCCGTGAACCGACGCGGTAGACAGAACGCCGAAGTGTCCGCCGTGCGGGCTGAGCTGCTGGCAGCCGACGCGGGGCGGCACGAGGTGCGAAATCGGGTTCGCCTGGATGTGGCCCGGCTCCACTCGGAGCTCGAGCGGGATAGGGCGCAGCTCGCGCTGTACGTCAAATCGATCCTGCCGCAGGCGCGGGCCTCCCTGGAATCGGCGACGGCTGGATATCAGGTCGGCCGCGTGGACCTGCTCGCGCTGCTCGACGACCAGACGACGCTCTACAACTACGAAGCGGCGTACCATCGCCTCCTCTCCGATTTCGCCCGGAAGCTCGCTGAAGTGTAGCGGACCGTGGGCAAGGAGATCCTTAGATGAAACGGGTTCCAGAGACAAGTGAAACGCCGGCGGAGTGCACCCGTACTACTGCAGGGACGTTACTTCCATCGAGCGACGCGAGCCGGAACCGCAAACCAGCAGTCTCACAAATCAATGATACGAACCGCGAGAACCCCTTCGTCACCT
>JAHWJV010000129.1 GCA_019348265.1 Gemmatimonadota bacterium | reverse complement strand
ACGGTCGGCACCGCGATGATGGCGATGAGGACGGCGGGCGCGAGCGTCCAGGCGAGCTCGAGGCGCGTGTTGCCGTGGATCTGCTCGGGCACCGTCGTGTCACCCGGCTTGTGTCGGAAGCGGAGTACGATGTAGCCCAGGATCGCGAAGGTGATGATCCCCACGCCGACACCGAGATAGATCGTCAGCCACTGCAGAGAGTCGATGGCCAGCGCGTAGTCCGACTTCGGCTCCATCGCGGTCTGCGGGTAATTCTCGACCCCACCGCAGCCGGCCGCGATCAGACTCAGCAGCCCGGTGAGGAGGACCCGGCGCGGTTCTGGGTGCCGGTTCGCGGCGCGCGGTGACCGCGAGGGTGCCACACGTGACGTCATGACGGTGAGGGCTCAGTGTCCAGAGAAGGATGACCGACCACCCGACTTGCCCGGCACGCCACGAAACAAGGCTCCGGGCGGGCAAAGTAGGCGCATTATACCCCGGCCTCCGGCGGAGCGCCAGAGCCGAACCGGGCACCCGAATGCGGGTGCGGCAGACTGCGCGGGGCCTCGAAAATTTACGCCCCACGAGGCTTCCCGTCTGTAGCTCTTCGGACTATCGCTCTGTGGGGAGTTTCCCTACAAGCGGGACACTGCCTCGCGTCGCTCGCCCCGGGGTCGGGAGCGCGCTACTGTTCAGGGAGCTTCTCACCTGGCGAACGCATCGGAGATGGCAACTGCACCGCGACATGACGGAGCGCGCCGCTCAGCGCCGCAGGGGACGGGTCCCACGTGGGCGGAGCGCCTCCACGCGACTCGCAACCTGCCGCCCTTTCTGCGGATGGTGTGGGAGACACATCGTGGCTACACCCTCGGCATCGCGCTCCTGCGGCTGCTTCGCGCATTCATTCCGCTCGCCACCCTCTGGATCGGCAAGCTGATCGTCGACCGCGTCGTTCTGGCGGCGCAGACGGGCTCGATCGAAGGAACGGGGATCCCGACGCTGATCGCGGTGGAGCTCGGCATCGTCGCGGTGGGTGAGGTCGCGGCTCGCAGCGGCTCGCTGCTCGAGTCGCTGCTGGGGGACCTCTTCTCGAACCGGATGAGCGTGCGGCTCATGGAGCACGCCGCATCCCTCGATCTCCAGCACTTCGAGGACCCAGCGTTCTACGACCGGCTGGAGCGGGCGCGTCGCCAGACGGTCGGCCGCATCGTCCTGCTGACCCAGCTCTTCGGGCTCGCGCAGGACGCCATCACTCTGCTCACCCTCGTCGGCACGCTGCTGGTCTTCAGCCCCGTCCTGTTCGTGCTCCTGCTGGCGGCCGTTCTCCCCGCCTTCATCGGGGAGACCCACTACGCCGCTCTGGGATACTCGCTTCTGTACCAGTGGACGCCGGAGCGCCGCAAGCTCGACTACTACCGCTTCCTCGCAGCTTCGGACAAGACCGCGAAGGAGATCAAGCTGTTCGGCCTGTCGGACTTTCTGATCCAGGAGTACAAGCGCCTGGCCGATCAGTTCTATGCGGCGAACCGGCGGCTGGCCATCCGGCGGAACGTGGCCGGAACGGCGCTGTCGCTGGTCTCGACGCTGGGCTACTACGCCGCGTACACGACCATCGTGTACCGCACGGTCCGGGGCGCACTCTCGTTCGGCGATCTGATCCTGCTCAGCGGCACCTTCGCCCGCTCGCGCGACCTCATCCAGGGGATGCTCCTCTCCACCTCGGAGCTGTACGAGCAGGCGCTCTTTCTGGAGGACCTGTTCGTCTTCCTCGGGATGCGCGCGAGCATCGCGGCGCCCGTGCAGCCGGCGCCGTTTCCGCGGCCGATCCGCGAGGGGTTCGAGTTCAGGGACGTGTGGTTCAGGTATCCACCATCTACCCCTGCCGCCCCGGTTCTCAGTGACCAGTTTCCAGCTGCCAGTCCGGCTCCGCAAGGGCTGGCAACCGGAGACTGGCGACTGGAGACCGGGGCCGACGATGGTGCGGATGAGTCCTGGGTCCTGCGGGGCATCAACTTCCGGATCCGGCCCGGTGAGCACTGGGCCCTCGTCGGTGAGAACGGAGCAGGGAAGACCACGCTGATCAAGCTGCTGCTGCGACTCTATGAGCCGACCCGCGGCGAGATCCTGCTCGACGGGGTGCCGCTCTCGGAGTACGACCCCGAGGAGTACCATCGGGAGGCAGGCGTGATCTTTCAGGATTTCGTGCGCTACGACATGAAGGCCGACGAGAACATTGCGGTCGGCCAGATCGCGGCGATCAGGGAAGGGTACGTGCTGGGGAGGGCGCAGATCGTCGACGCGGCCGACCGGTCACTGGCGGCCGGGGTCATCGATCGGCTGCCGCAGGAGTACTCCACCATGCTCGGCCGCCGGTTCGAGGGGGGAGTCGACCTGTCGGGAGGGCAGTGGCAGAAGGTGGCGCTCGCTCGCGCGTACATGCGCGATGCTCAGCTCCTCATCCTCGACGAGCCTACCGCCGCGCTGGATGCGCGCGCCGAGTACGAGGTGTTCCAACGCTTCGCCGATCTCACCACGGGCAAGATGGCGATCATCATCTCGCACCGTTTCTCGACGGTACGCATGGCAGGCCACATCCTCGTGATCGAGAACGGCGAAGTGCTCGAGGAGGGAAGTCATGCCGAGCTGATGGAAGCCGACGGGCGCTACGCCGAGCTCTTCAGCCTGCAGGCGGCCGGCTACCGCTAGAGGGAACCTCGGGCCGCACCATCGCAGCCTCGTTCTGCCGAGTGGAGGAGGACGGACACGAGAAAGGCGCCCCCGCGGTCGGAGAGCGCCTCGTCGTAGCCGCGCGGTAGCCGGCAGCCGCGTACCCGCTACCGCGACGGGGCGGCGGGCTGCGCCTGCGAGGCGAGCTTCGCCTCCAGCTCCCGGAAGCGAGCGACCAGCCGTTCGCTCCGTGGGCTCAGCTCGAGCATCTTCCGCTCGAGCTTCTGCTGAAAACCGGCGACCAGCGCCGCGATTTCCGGCTGCTGGAGCGCGCGCTGCTGGGCGGACAGGAACTGACGCTGAATCTGTTCGGCCTCGTCGCTGAGCTGCTGGAGCTTCGCCGCATCGCGACGCTGCCCGGCGGACGACACCTCCGCCTCCATGGCTTCCATGCGGGAGAGCGACTTCTGCAGGGTCGGATCGACCCTCTCCATCGCCAGCTTGATCCGGGCGCCGAGCTCTGTCTGAGCGGCACTGATCTGTGCGTCCGCCAGCGCCCGCGTCTGGATGTCCTCGAGCTTGTCGTGGAGATCCTGCAGTTCTCCGAACCAGGCTTCCACCTCGGCCGCGTTGCGGATAGCCGCCTCCGGGCGCGCCTGCGCGTGGGCGGCGGCCGGCGCCGCGACGAGCGCGGCCCCCAGGAGAACGAGGCGAACGGAGGCGTGTCTCATCGAATCAGGAGCGAGTGTGAGCGCGACCATCGAGATCGCGCTCAGGGGTGCGGATCGGGTCGACGTGCGGGATGTTCGCTAAAGGTAAGTCACCAAAGGCGATTCCGGCAGTCCCCGCCCATCGCTAGAGGCCGCCGGCGGTGTCGGCGGGGGCGGCTGCGGGGGCGTCTCCCACCGGGGCTCCCGGGAGCCCGTCGTCCGGAGGCTCGGCCGCGGCGGGAGGCGCGGATGGGAGCGGTGGCGTCGGAACGGGTATGGCCGCTCCTCCACGCGAGCCCGGCCTGGGCGCCGGTGAGGCCGACGGCGGAGCCGCCGCGCCACCCTGGCCGAGGCGAATGCGGCGGCGGAGCGCCTCGAGCTCGGGCCAGTCCACGCCCGGCGCCACCTCGGAGTCGATCGGCAAGGTGTCAGTGTACGCGGGGTCCAGAGCCCATTCCTCGTCGATCCACGAGCTGTCCGTCGGCAGGTTGTACGCGTACGGATTGGTGAGCGCGCAAGTCTCGGTCGGGCCGCCGCGCATGAAGTACTCGGTGTACGTGGGCCCGGCGGCCGGACAGGCCGGCGTGACGGCGGAGCCCGTTCCCATCGCCACCTGCGCGGTGGACAGCCCGCTCGGCGGCGACCACGCGGAAGGCATCGGCCGGTTCGCGTAGATGCGGCGCATCAGCCGCCCCCAGGCGGGAGCAGCCAGGGTGCCGCCGGACGCGCCCGCCACGATGGTCTTCGGGTCGTCGAAACCCATCCAGATGCCGGCCACCAGCTCCGGCGTGTACCCGACGAACCAGACGTCCGTCGCCGAGTTGGTGGTCCCGGTCTTTCCGGCTGCCGGGCCGGTGAACCCGACCGCGCGCACCGCGGTTCCCGTTCCACGGTCCACCACGTCCTGGAGCATGCTCGTGAGCACGAACGCGGCGTTCTCATCCACCACCCTACTCTGCTGGCCCGCGGCCTCCCAGACCGTCCGCCCGTGGCGGTCCACGATCTTGCGGATGAAGTGCGGCTCGACGCGGAACCCCCCGTTGGCGAAGGCGGCGTACGACTGCACGAGATCGATCGGGCGAACCTCCGCCGCGCCGAGCGAGGTCGCCGGAACGTTAGGGATCTCCGTGGAAATCCCGAGGTCGTGCGCGGTCTCGATCACCGCGTCCATCCCGACGTCCTGCGCAACCCGCACCGTCACCGTGTTCTTCGAGCGGGTGAGCGCCTCGCGCAGCGTCATGGTCCCCTCGTAGTCGCCCGTGTAGTTCTTGGGCTCCCACGTCTGACCGTCGGACAGGACCATCTTGAGTGGCGCGTCCTGTACCTGGTGGGCCGGAGTGCCGTACACCTGGAGTGCCGTCAGGTAGACGAACGGCTTGAAGGCGGAGCCGGGCTGGCGCTGCGCCTGGAGCGCGCGATTGAACTTCGAGTCGTCGAAGTCGCGGCCGCCGACCACCGCCCTTACCTCGCCGTTCTGCGCGTCCATGACGACGACGGCGCCCTGGAGGTACGGCGTCTCACCGCTCTTCTCGGTGTCGCCCCGCGCCTCGGGATAGGTGGGGTGGCGGAAGGATCCGAAGCGCCCGGCTTCGACCGCGTCCAGCTGCCGGGCGAGCTCCTCCTCGGCGGCACGCTGCGCTTCGGTATCGAGCGTCGTGTAGATCTTCAGCCCGGCCGTGTAGAACTGGTTCCCGGCCATCTCCTGCATCTCGCGGCGGACCCGCTCGATGAAGTACGAGCCCGGCTGCCCCGTCGCGTCGGCGGCCTTCCCTTCGGCCAGCTTCAGAGGCGAATCGGTCGCCTGCTTCGCCTGCGCCGCGGTGATGAACCCGGCGTCGGCCATCTGCGCGAGGACCAGGTTGCGGCGCTCTACGGCACCTTCCGGGTTCTCGGTCGGGTCGAGATCGGAGGGCGCCTTGGGTAGACCGCCGAGCGTCGCGGCCTCTTCCAGAGTGAGCTTCGATGCCGGCTTGCCGAAGTAAGTCTCCGACGCGGCCTCGACGCCGTACGCGCCGTTGCCGAGGTAGATGTGGTTGACGTACAGCTCGAGGATCTTCTCCTTCGAGAACGCGCGCTCGATCTGCCGTGCGACGCGTGCTTCCATCACCTTGCGCCGCATGGTGCGGTCGGTGTACGGAAGCCACTGGGGGAAGAGGTTGCGGGCGAGCTGCATCGTGATGGTGCTCCCGCCCTCGGCGACGCCGCCCGCCTTGACGTTGCTCACGAGCGAGCCGAGCACCCGGCGAATGTCGACGCCGCCGTGATCGTAGAAGCGACGATCCTCGACGGCGACGAAGGCCTGAGCGAGATGAGGGGGGAGTGAATCGAGAGGGACGACCCGCCGGTTCACCGTGGCGAGCGTGCCGATCGGCTCGCCGGCGATGTCGAGGAGCTCGGAGCCCTCGGCCTGGTACTCGGCGAGGTCAGAGACCGGAGCGCAGCCGCCGAGCCAGCACGGGGCGAACCAGATCCAGGCGAAGCTGACGAAGCCCACCACGAAGAATACCGCGCCGGCGGTGAGGGCGATGCGCTTGACCCTGGCGGTATTGAATTTCGGTCGATCCATCCGTCCTCGCGGTCAAAGCCCCCGGCGGTTAAAGCCCGACGGTACGGAATCCAGGAAGTCCTCGGCGCGTGGGACTCGCGGCTGACCGGGGAACACGGGTCGGCCCGGAAGCTCCGGGTTCGGGTCCCGGAAGGGGTCGGGCGCTTCGCATCCCGGTGCGGGTGCCGCGCTGACAACGAAGTAATCCGTGTAAGAGCCCGCGCTGTACGGGCAGTCGGCCGAGACGGCTTTGCCGGTCAACCGGTTGATGTGCCGGACCACCGCGTCTTCGGGTCGTTCCCAGGGGGCGGGAATCGAATTCGACTCGTAGTACTTTCGCACAACGCGTGCCCATACCGGCACCGCCAGCCCGCCTCCGGTCGCGCTCGACGAGATGGATCGCGGCTGGTCGAAACCGAGCCAGACGCCGGCCAGAACGTCGGGGGTATAGCCCACGAACCAGACGTCCGTCGCGTTGTTGGTCGTGCCCGTCTTACCCGCGATCGGGACCTCGTACGGAATGTTGCCGACCGCGGGGTTGCGGACATTGTAGCCGGTTCCGCGATCGACCACCTCGCGGAGCATGTCCGTGACGATCCAGGAAAGCCCGGGAGGCAAGGCGGGCCGCGGGGGCGAAGCAGGCTCCCAGAGCACGTTTCCGTCCCGGTCCTCGATCCGTTTGACGAAGCGGGGGGTCACGCGGAGCCCCCCGTTCGCGAAGGGTGCGTAGCCGGCGATGAGCTGCAGCGGATATACGGCGGCCGCGCCGATGTACACGGAGGGGAATCCCGGGATGGGGGTCTCCAGCCCCGCCCGCCGTGCGACGCTGCGCACCGGCTCCATTCCGATCTGCATGCCGAGCCGGATCGTGACCATGTTGCGAGACTCCCGGAGTCCCTGGCGCAGCGACATGGCCCCGCCGTACTCGCCGCTGTAGTTCTTCGGAGACCAGACCGTGCCGTCGGACTGGCCGATGGAGATGGGGCCGTCGGAGACGTGGTGGAGCGGGGAGAGCCCGCGCTCGATGGCGGCGGCGTAAACGAATGGCTTGAAGGCCGATCCGGGCTGCCGGAGCGCCTGCGTAGCGCGGTTGAACTGAGAGTCCCTGAAGTCTCGCCCGCCGACCATCGCGAGCACGTCCCCGGTGTTCGGCTCCAGGACGACGGCAATGCCCTGCAGATACGGCGTCTCCGCGAAGTTGGTCTTGCTGTCCGCGTGCTCGGCCCGGAACGCCGCGTACGTCGGATGGCTGAACCCACCGTAAGTCCCCTTCTCGACCTCAGCCAGGTGCTCCTCGAGCGCCAGTTCGGACTCCCGCTGCAGCGCCGAATCGAGCGAGGTGTAGATCTTCAACCCGCCCGTGTACAGCAGCTCGCCGAAGCGCTCCTCCAGCTCGCGGCGGATGTGCTCGACGAAGTACGGGGCCCGGCTCGCGCCGCTCGGCGGGGCGAGCTGCAGCGGCGTCCGACGCAGGCGCCGCGAGGTGGAGTCGGCCAGCAGCTCCGCGTTCGCCATCTCCAGCAGCACCAGGTTGCGACGCTCGCGGGCGCTGTCCGGGTTTCGGCGCGGATCGTAGAAGCTCGGCGCCTTCGGAAGCGCCGCGAGCGTAGCCGCCTCCACGACGGTGAGCTGCGCGGCCGTCTTTCCGAAGTACGTGCGCGACGCCGCCTCCACCCCGTACGCCCCTGCTCCCAGATAGATGTGGTTCAGATAGAGCTCGAGAATCTGCGGCTTGGTGAATTTATCCTCGATCTGCCGCGCCAGGCGGATCTCCGCCAGCTTCCGGCGCAGCGTCTTTTCGTTCATCGGGAGCTGCTGCGGGAAGAGGTTCCGCGCGAGCTGCATGGTGATCGTGCTCCCGCCGGGGCCACCCCACCCCCCGACGAGGTTGTCGCGGACGGCCGCGACGAGCCGGACCGGGTCGATCCCGTTGTGGTCGAAGAAGCGCCGGTCTTCGATGGCGACGAAGGCCATGGGAACGTGGCGCGGTAGGGAGCGGATGGCGACCGGCTGACGGCGCTCGCGGTAATAGAGACCGACCATCCGGCCGCGGCCGTCATAAACCACCGACGCCTGCTGCGAGGCGAAGCCCTCGATCTGGGCCGCGGTCGGGCAGCCACTGGCACAGGCGCGCGTCCAGGCCGCGACGGCGACACCGGCGCTGCACGACCCGAGACCGACCGCCAGCAGTGCCGCGAGGACGAGCGCCTTGTGGCGGTCCGTGCGGGCGGCGCGAACGTCCGCTTTCACTGAGCGGACAGTCTCCTGCCAGAAGGCGGGCTCAAGCCAACTCGGTTTGTTCACTCTCTCGAACCTCGACGGATGGGGTCTTGGGGAGCGCAGGCGCGAAATATAGGTGCCGCGGGATCGGGAGACCGAGGGGAACCTGCTGGGCCTGATGAGCGGGGTGACGGCCTCGCCGGCGCCTCAGCTCTCTTCCTTCGCCCCGGCGTACAGCGCCTCGATCAGGTCGCGATAGTGCTCCTCGACGGCGCGACGCTTCACCTTGAGGCTCGGGGTCAGCTCCCCGGATTCGATGGTGAACTCGTTCGCCAGCACCGCGATCTTCTTCGGCATCTCGTA